>JAUVJK010000007.1 GCA_030592425.1 Candidatus Moraniibacteriota bacterium | reverse complement strand
GTAGCACAATATTGTCGCGAACAGAAAATTCCGTACTTTGGTCTTTGCTATGGCATGCAGATTGCCGTCGTCGAATATGCACGCAATGTTGTCAGCCTCAAAGATGCGCACACTGTTGAAATGAAAGAAGATGCAACACACAAGATCATCGACATCATGCCTGAGCAAAGAAAGAAGATTGCAAATAAGGATTATGGCGGTTCTATGCGCCTCGGCAGTTATCCGACAGTATTATCACCAAAAACAATCGCTCGACGCGCCTACGGCCAACAGAAGGTTTCTGAGAGACATAGACACCGCTACGAAGTCAATCCGCAGTATGTAGAACAACTAGAGGATGCAGGACTTGTCTTTTCTGGTAAATCACCAAATGGCAAACTCATGGAGATCATGGAACTCCCAAAGAACGTTCATCCATTCTATCTCGCCACACAATTCCACCCAGAATTCCAATCCGCGCCACTAAAACCACATCCGCTCTTCCGCGCATTTGTGAAAACTGCAAAGAAGAGAATATAGAACTCAGTTTCTTCTGACACCGTTAGACGATGAATCCGTCCTTTTAAAAACGAATACTCTGAGGAATCCACACCCATAGCCAATCACTCTAATGCGAGGTATACCATGTCTATATCACTCTATACTGCATTTACAATTCAAAATCCCGATAATGATATCCGTTGTGAGTCATATGATCAGTGTGAAGCCACTGGAAAATGTGCTGGCGCAATCAACTTGTACCACAATGACCATTTCCACACCACATTGCTCTCATCGCAGCAAATACATGATTCAGAAAAAATGGCAATAATAGCAATGAAAAATGTCGTAAAGCAGATTCGCGAAGCGAATCTGCTCTAAAAGTAAATCACAACATTGCTACATACGGGGAAACACTACGTTTCCCCCCTCCTCAAAGTATTTGTTCTCCTTCTTACAGGAATACAGTAAATGATGGTATATGTGATAGTCTCAATGGCTATGATCTGGAAATATAGATACAACTAATTTCTATAGAATTCAGTGCATACAAAAAACCGACAATCCCTGTCGATTTTTTTATACATAGAAATTTTAACAAATCCTTCAGTGGTACTTCCGTGACAACACTCACATATTTTCGTGTTTGTATCTTTCCTGTGAATGCACGTGTTCTTTTGTCAGTAAATTGAACGATCCCGTCAGTTAGTGCGAGAAGAGTGTCGTCTTCTGCGCGTTTTACATTTTCACCAGGATGGATCTTTGTACCACGCTGACGCACAATAATGTTGCCAGCAGATACTTTCTGAGAACCATAAATTTTTACGCCAAGTCTTTTTGAAATGGAATCGCGACCCAGTTGAGTCGATCCACCAGCCTTTCTATGTGCCATAACAGTGTATAAAAGTGATTAAATAGCAATAATATGAAATTTGCCGTATACTTATAACTAAAGGCAATTGTAACATATTCTCACGTACTGTCAATGAAAAGATTGTGGCGCAAAACAAGGGTTTTCTGGGAGGAGCATGAGCTTCGTATTGTCACGATGGTAGGTTTTCTTGTCATCGGAGCGCTTTCCTTCTTTCTCGGATCATTGCATGGTCAACAATGGCAACAAAAGCCACTTGTGATCACACGCGCTGAAGCGCCGCCCCAAATTGTCATCGAAACAACGAGTGATAGTGGGGGAGCGATAGCTGGTGTAACACAGGACAATAGCAAAATAAGTACAGAAAACAAACCTGTGCTAAATAGTGACCAGTCATGCATGTATGTTGGCTCAAAGAACTCCAATAAATATTACCCGCCAACATGCTCTTTTGCTAAGCGCGTAAAGCCAGAGAATCTTCGCTGTTTTACATCTGACGAAGATGCCATCAAAAAAGGCTATGTCCGTTCCAAAGGCTGTTAAAATAATGATCACAATCTCTAATTTCTATAACCTACTAAATATGAAACGTGAAAATACATTTATTATCAATCTCGGTGGTTCATTAATTGTTCCTGATCAGATCGATGTAAAGTTACTCACTGAATTTCGTAATTTGATCGTGGAATGTATTGCAAAGGGACAAAAATTTGTTTTTATCACTGGAGGTGGAAGAACGGCACGAAAATATCAAAATGCAGCTGGAGAAATCGATCCAGAACTCTCTGATGAAGATAAGGATTGGCTTGGTATTCATGCGACACGACTCAATGGGCATCTCATCAGAACGATCTTCAAAAAATATGCTTATGCACGAATCAATACCAATCCACATGATCTTGAGGACTTTTATCAGTCCAAAGACCCAATTATGATCGCAGCAGGGTGGCGACCAGGATTTTCAACAGACTATGACACAACACTTCTTGCACGCTATCTCGGCATCAAAAAGATCGTCAATCTTTCTAATATTGATTATATCTATGATAAAGATCCAAAGAAATTTCCTGATGCTAAAAAATTAGAAGAGATCTCATGGAAGGATTTCCGTGCAATGTTTGGTGGAGAATGGGAACCAGGAATGAACGCACCCTTTGATCCAGTTGCGTCAGAACTTGCAGAGCATGAGAATCTTGAAGTCGTCACAATGAACGGGCGCAATCTTGAAAATCTTCGTCGATACCTCGGAGATGAAAAGTTTGAAGGAAGCGTTATCCGTAATGACTAATAAACAATCCCACTAGGTAAGGTATAGTCAAATATTAAACCCTGTCACATTTGTGTATACAGGGTTTTATAATTGGTTGGGGAGGGAAGTTTCGGACTTCCACCACATATGGTCTAGAGAGCATCCCCGAAATTTGTAATACTATTCAAAACATCTCCGCACGTGTCATTACACTGGTCAAGTAAATAGGTGCGATATATAACGCGATTACACATACTTTGTAGAACGCATTTTTTGACAGGTCTACAACAAAGTGGGCAGGAATTGATTCGAGAGTATATTATTTCTTCTTTACTGTCAATGATTGTGATGTACTTTTAATTTCTTTTGATTTTTCAATTGTTCTTTTCTCTTTCACACCGAGAGCGGTAGCAACTTTTTTCAGTGCAATGCCATCAATCTTCGTCACCTCATCCCAAAGACCTTTAGGTTCAAGTAGGTCACGAAGAACTTCTTCGTTGTATTTATACGTTTTACGCTCAGAGCGAGCAACCACACCATCATCATCAAAAACACGTTCTACACCTTCTTGATCCATGTATGTAATGATATTTTTCTGTAGCACAGCAAGTTCTCGACGCTCTGTTATCATGTTACTTTTTGTAGCAATATACGATTTGATCATCTCATGCACTTCATCAGAGTCGATCTGACGTTCATCCTTAAATTTATGTCGCCACATTGGACACTCACGTTGAAATCCACACCATCCACACAGCGGCGTGACAATTGGGTCATAGATTTGTTCATTGATCTGCGTGATCACATCAAGAAATTCCTGTTCTACCTCCTCAAGCTGTTCCACCGTACGTGTCGATGACAATTTTTGTCCATGTTTGAGAAAATAAAGACTTACAGTGATATTCTCAAGATTTTCATACTCTTTTGGATATCTTTTCAAAAAGGCAAGGAGATAGATCGACAACTGTAAATTATTATCAATCTGATCCTGACTCGGCATTTTCTTACCCGTTTTATAGTCAATGATCTCATAACCATCTTTTGTGCGATCGATGCGATCGACAATACCAGATACAATATGTCGATCATCATCAGGGCCAATCTCAATGGCGAAACGACTTTCCAGATCAACGATCGTCGCATCTGCGATCTCATTACGTTCATAATAGTCTTGAATGATCCTTACGCCCTGTGAAAACGCCGCACGCTCTTCTGCTTCCACTTCATACACATCAGAGTTCCAGTTCTTTGAATAATAATCAAGTGCATCTTCTAGTCCTGGAGCAATGAGCGCAGGATCATACATATACTTGAGCGTCGCATGAATGATCGTACCAAAAACAGCCTCTTTTGATTTTGGTTCCTTGAGGCGATTGATTTCCTTAAATTTGTACTTCAATGGACACTGTTTGTAGGTCTCCATTGAAGAAAAAGAGATACGCATAAATATCTTGTCAGTAAATCTAAAAACAAATCCCATCAATCATGACTGAGAGTAAAAGTACTTGCGTCCTAAACTATAGCTTATATCTATTCTATCACGTACAGTAATTCATTGACAATTATTGACTTATCAGCATTTACTTTTTTGGCAAAATACGCTTCAAGATGCCAGCACTAATAAAGTTGTCTGACTTGGAAATATAAATTGGTCGATGCTTCGCATTCGTCGAAGATGGCATCAGCATGACAAGATCATCACTCTTATGTGAATATTTTTTCACCGTTGCCATACCGTTTATAATTGCAACAACGATCTGTTTATCAAGATCCTGACCACAATACTTTTCAAAGATGATATAAGATTCATCATCAATACCTTCTTTATTCATTGAGTCACCAACGGCCTGAATGGCGAATAATTGCACAGGGTCTTTATCACGAAAAAGACTTGCGGACACCTGAAGAAATCCACTAACATTATCTTGTGCGAATGCGAGAGCTTCACCGCATGATGCCAGACCATACACAGGAATATTCATCACATTTTGTTTATCACAAAATTCCTTCTTGATTGCGAAGACATGTTTACCATCCCGTTTTACTAAACTTTTTTTCTCCAACGACTCAACAACTTGGCGCGTGGAGGTTGGTGATTCCTCAAGAATCTTCGAGAGGCGGTACATCGAAGGCTGTGACATCTCGTCAGCTTCATATTCCTGAATCGTATCTAGAGTTTTCTGTTGTTTATCTGTTAATTGCATAACACTATATTTTATTTAATTATATCACTAGTATATCACTATAGTATCACTATGTCCTGTGGATAACTTTTTTAGCAATAAAATAGAGATTTATAGCTATTTATCGAAAGTGTACTTATTAAATATTTTTTTAGGATTAACTTATTCTAGGCTGATCTTTAATAATATATTTCGGTAAGAAGAGACTTTTATCACTCTACAAAAATATTACTAAAAAATAAATTCGTAAAAAAGCTTATTTTCTTAGAGGTAAAAATAGGGAAGTGAGCTAGACTTTTTTACAAAAATAAAAATAGCTTAAGATTAGATCAACTCAAAAATTAGTCTTTTATAATTTACAAAATAATAAGAAAGAACCAGAAAAATAATTAAGTACATTTTGTAAATATACTAACCAATGCCACATGTCACAATGATCGTCATAGGGGAGATGATCCAAAATATTACAGCCATAAGGATCATATAGTCATAAGATATCGTAAACGCTCTGGTGCAGGCTGATATATGTCTAACGTCGCACAATGTAGATTATAAGACATTGGATAGGCTGAAATGTGGGAAGTGCTTCTTTTTATTATTATGACCGATAACTACACCTACGAATAGAATTAATTTACTAACAATATAAAGTGTCATTCTAGATGAGAACTTTCATGATCGTATCTATCATCTCTCTATATGTTCATATCTTAAAATCTTCGTTCTTCGATTTTTCTTTACAAAATATCTCTCCGGATGATCTCTTAAATTTTTTTCCTTCTTTGTATATATTTACCTATACGTACGTACCACTTTTTTCTCTCAAATCGTTCTCCTGAATTTGTACTAAATAATTTATTAGCAAGGTACATGTATGTATACACTTTTTCGTCAAAACTCATTGCATTTGATCAAATCCATATTTTTTGACTTTTTGGCATAATTCGAGATCCTACAATGCGTTCTAAGGCTCCTTCAATATTTTCACCCATACGTTAGTATTACTATTGATCTTCAATATCATCATTATATTATCCTCAAGCTTCAGTATTCTATTTCATCATTATTATACAGATTTCATTAATTAAATATTTTTCAAACAATATTAGTATAAATATTCCACAAATTAACAATGGATAGTATATTTATACTATATTATGTATCATTTCTTCTTTAGTCAGATAAACTGTATTTGTTTTTAATATAATCACAATCAACGACTTCCCCACAATTCTCATAATTCCCCATTGTGCGACATTAATAGTATATGCTTTATAATATGATAGATCTCTATACACGTAACATTTGCTATAGCTCTCTGCCAAAATAACTATCATAGATGAATAATTTCCTTTAACACGTATAGACTACATACTCAACAGAAACTACAATTCTTTAGTAGTATTATATACTGCAAACTAGTACTATTCGTAGTTCCCCATTATTCCGTTTTCACTAGAATATTTTTTTGCAAGTAATTCTTTTGATCAACTATTCATGCTCATTTATTGAATATTATACAGACAGAACTTCATATATACTATTTTTATGACTTCTAAATGTATGCTATAATAGCTCTTATCGTATTAATTTATTTAGCAAATAGCAATGAAAGACATCCAAAGTGTGTTCAATGATCAACAAGAGGTTAAAAAAGACATGAAGGATATTCGTAAGGAATATCGTGACGCAATGGCGCAGGACGAGGAATATCAAATACTTAAAGAAAAGGTAGAAAAGATCCGTGATGAAAAAAAGCAAATGGAAACATTGATCCAAAATGCCATGGGCAAAAGATGGCTCGACCTTGAAGACTTAAAGGACAAAGATAAAAGTCTCAAAGAGATGGCCTCTGATATCGCAATGACAACGCTCATGGATGGTAAAACAGTTGAAGTACGTGATGAGTATGATTCACTCTATGAACCAGTTTATACAGTAGCATTTAAAAAGGCTGATTAGGTTTTTTACAAGGCCATCTAAAAAATCATCCTAGAGATAGTAAAAGCGCTTGACAAAGCGCTTTTCTTTTTACACAATAGATTGGCAGAAGTAGTTTTACCAATTTACAAGTTGAGGAATTCAAAATGAAAAGAATCGTGGTTTTCTTCTCGGGTAGTGCCAGCTCTCTTGAATATCTACTCAGAAATGATCCTCGTCGCGGTGAGGAGTATGAAATTGTCGGTGCATTTACGGACAGGTACAGTTCCAGTGGCAGAAAAGCTGTCTGTGCACCAAATCAAATCCGTTGTGACTGCATAGATTATCAGCGTTGGTGCAAAACGATAAGGGTTGACCCGAAAGATCTAAAAGAACGTGAAGAATATTTCGGCAGAGTCTCACGAATGACAGCCTCATTTATGCCCGACATCATCATGCTCTCTGGCTTCATGTTAGTGATTACTCCACCCCTGCTTGGCGCATACCATATTCTCAATGTGCATCCGGCAGACTTGCGCATCGTCGATGATAATGGACAACGCAAATATACGGGCGCAGATGCAGTCACAGACGCAATCAATGCCGGTGAAAGCGAGACGTTTTCAACCATTCACCTTCTCAATGAAGAAATTGATGGTGGGCCAATTATTACGATCTCTGATCCTCTTAAATATACTGGGATGACTCCAAAACAGCATCAAGAATGCATGAAAGTCATGTGCGATGGACCCGCCTATGCCAAAGCGTTAGAGATGATCACAAGCGGTGAATATGTATTACCTTCTCTCAGTTAAAAGAGATCCTATGCCAGTCGTTGCAAATTTATGCAGCGACTCTTTTTATTTGAAGTACTCTAAGAATTGCACAAAGGAAGTTTGCGACAATATCGATTACAGTATTCTCATAAGACCGCCAGTATTCGTATCTGCAATAATAATAATAACATCAAGGAATTCTCGAACTCATTCAATAAATCGCTAAAAATATATACAAGGTGTAACGCTTCAAAAGAAACATGCAGTTTTACCACTACAATTAAGTGAAATTCTCCATAATCTGTTCATATGTTTGTCGTCTACGCGTTAAAGTAATATTCGCGCCATCAACCAATACATGCGGAGCGAGTGTACGAAGATTATAGTTAGAACTCATCGATGACCCATATGCGCCAGCTGAAAGAATGGCAAGGATATCTCCTTCCTGTGGTGCGGCAAGTTTTACATTCCCATTAAAGACATCACACGTCTCACACACATTCCCAACAACATTCACTTCTTCTTGTGATTCATCTGGCCGTGAGATATTCACAATGTGATGATACGCATCGTACATCGCCGGACGGATCAAATGATAGAAACCACTATCAACACCGACAAATTTTTTATCACCTTTTGACTTGATCGTTGTAATTGTCGTCAGTAGTACCGTTGTATTTGTCACAAGGAACTTCCCTGGTTCAATCCGTAGTTCAATTTTCTTGCCCAATTTTTTCTCAAGTTCCTCAAGTGGTGAATGACAAGCCTGTGCAAATGTAGAAAGATCAATATCATTTTCGCCTGGCCTGTAGACAACACCAAATCCACCACCAAGATCAACAAATTCTACATCTGGAAATTCTGCCGCCACAGCACATACTGCGCGTGCAGAATTTGTAAAGTCTTGAGGATCGTAAAAGCCTGAGCCAATATGAGAATGAATTCCCACAATGAGCAATTTGTATTTCTTCGCAATGTTATACACTTTTTCAAGATCATTACGCGCAATACCAAATTTACTTTCTATGTGTCCTGTTGTTACCTTATGTGTCTCCCCTGCCCCAATCTCAGGACAAATGCGCAGTAATACTTTTGAGCCTGGAAAGAGTTTTCCAAAGCGAGTCAATTCAGAAAGGGATCCGAGATTTTGTAGTATTCCCTGTTCGTTTACATACCGCATTTCCTCATCAGATGCATTACTTGGCGTAAAGATGATCTGCTGAGGTGTATAACCCATCTCAAGCGCTAGTCGCACTTCATGAGGCGCCACAGCATCAATCCCATAAACGCCAGATTCTTTAATGATGCGCACGAGCTGCGGATCATAATTAGCCTTCAGGGCATAAAAGATCTTCGTATCATTCAGCGTAAAGGCATCGATTAATTTGTGCGCATTAACACGAACGACTTCTGCACTCGTGACAAAAACAGGCGTCCCATAGTCTGAAACAATATTTTGTGCTACGTGTTTTTCTGGAATATACATAGAAATACTATTATTCTTTTTGCTCTAATAGCATATCACTATAAGAACCTGAAAGAAGATCTTCTTCCTTGATATTAAGATAATTCATGTATTTATTACATTGTGAGAGTAATTTTTCTTTACCGATCAACCCATTACTATCAATTGCTTCGATCTCCATGAATGCACCAAGATCTTTGACGGTATCAATATGGAACTTTACATTGTCAATAAAAAAGATTTCCCGTTCTTTATCTACAACAATGAGGATGCCAAGTGCATTTATGAGAACTTCTTTGAGCGATGACTCGGGATGGCTATCATACAGTGTAATAACCGAGCCTTTCGGGCCTCTTTGATTATTTCTCATATAGTGGATCAAATGATTCTCAATATTTCCCTCACGCAATTTCAGTCGTCCATTAGGGACATTGAAATATGTATCGACCTGATGGTCAATTCCCTTTTCACTGGCATTTTTTGCGCGTAATAAATCACGGATCTTCTCGTGATCCTCTGAGTATGCCTTAATTTCAACATTTTGAACTGACATAAATTTTACGAGAGCATTTTTATTGCAGCTGCAATCCGCTTCACTGTTTCTTTCTGACCTAAAACCCATGCACAATCAAATGGACTTGGGGATCGTTTTTCGCCTGTGAGGGCAGCGCGCAGTGGCCAAAGAAAATCTCCCCGTTTCTCTCCAGCAGCGTCCATGAGGAGCTCTTCAAGCTTCTTACGTGTCCAATTCTGTTCATCAGTAGCAGTAAGGATCTCCGATGCTCTCTCTAGAACTTCGAGCGTCTCAGCATCACTATTGTCTTTCCATCGAAGAAGTTCTTTATCAGTTGAGATATCATGAAAGAAAAATTGATTTTCTTCTCCTATACCATCAAGTGTCTCAAGACGCTCTTGCTCGACAGTTAAGAGCTTCGTGATAAATGCTTCACTATGTTCAGTGGAATCATAGAATTCTTTTTTTGTGAGAAATGGAAGAGTTTGTCTATAAAGATCTTTTACAGATATTTTTTTGATATATTGTCCGTTCATCCAATTAAGTTTTTTTGAATCGACAACGGCACCAGCTTTATGCACTTTTGCAAGATCAAATTGGATGATCAATTCTTCCATGGAAAAGATCTCCTCTGTACTTCCCTGCCCTGGATTCCATCCAAGTAGCGCAACAAAATTGATCAGTGCATCGCGCAAGTAGCCTTTAGCAATATAATCTTCCACGCAAACATCACACTGCCTTTTAGACAACTTTGAACGATCTGCGTTCAAGAGCAACGGTAAATGAGCAAATAGAGGCGCATCCCATCCAAAGGCGCGGTACAATAAAAGGTGTTTTGGTGTACTCGATAGCCACTCTTCCCCACGGATCACGTGTGTGATCCCCATATCATGATCATCTACAACATTTGCAAGGTGATATGTCGGAAAACCATCAGACTTCATCAATACCTGATCATCGATTGTATTTGTACTGAAAGAGATTCTTCCGCGCACAATATCATCAAAAGAAATATCTTCACTGCGAGGAACCTTTAGTCGAATCACATTTTTTTCTCCTTGATCGATTCGCGCTTTTACATCCACAGCAGAGAGGTCACAACACGTACGATCATACATTGGTGGCTTTTTTGCTGCCTGCTGTGCTTTTCGCATCTCATCCAATCGCTCTGGTGTACAAAAACAATGATAGGCTGTTCCATTATCAAGAAGTTTTTCTACATATTCTTTATAAAAATCAAGTCGCTGTGATTGAAATGTCATTTCTCCATCATACGAAATACCAGCCCACGCGATCATCTTTTCAAGACTCTCCACTGCTCCCTCTACCTTTCGCGATTGATCAGTATCTTCGATACGCAAAAGGATTTCACCCTCACTTTGTTTTGCAAAGAAATAACTGTAAAGCATTGTCCGCAATGTGCCAATATGCATCATGCCCGTTGGCGATGGTGCGATACGTGTGCGAATCTTCTGAGATGTTGTTGTCATGTGTATAAATTTAAATACTTATTTAAATACCTATTTCTCTTGATTGATCATTATACCATCCCTACCGGTGCTCAAGGAAAAAATCTCCATTCTTATAGCGTAGTGTGAATTGTCGATCATCGTCATCTTCAAACTCAGCGCGACCACGTTTGCGTGCTGCGATAAAAAAGACCTTCGATTCATCTCGTTGCAGATCATGATCCAGGTAATAAACGGCCTTTTTACAATCATCATTATAATAGACTCTTTCTCCTGCGATTTGTTCATCTTTTTCGAATTCCTTTTTCATAGCATTTTATACTTAAAAATATTAACATTGTAAATTCTCTTAAAATAAGAACCTTTAATATGGTTTGTACTCAAGATCAAATCCGAGTTTTTTTGCAGTTTTTATTGTTCTTTTAATTTCTTCATCTTTCTCACCTTCACCAAAAATGAGATTGTCTTTTGCTTTTAGAAATTTTTTCTCTGACTCATTTATATCAAGATAATGCTCTGTAGTAATAGCAAAGACTGAGCGTATTGCTTGCGAGCTATCTTTAGCTTGTTCTACTGAAATATCGCCTAAAATACAGTTTGTAAAAGTTGTCATCTCATCTGGTGTCATCGCATAAACAGATTGTTGAATTTCATCATAGACCGTTACATTGTCTTTTGAGTAACTCCAGATACCGTCAGAAGTAGTCACTTTACCCTTTGCCATATTACTATGTGACAGTGAGTTGGCATGCATTTGTTCCGAAAGACTTCTTAGATCTACAAGACTTGGTGGGAAATCAAGAGCGTCCCTGTCGACGGTACTATATGCCCCTTGTGCGATCTTATCACTTCGATACTTCTCAATATCATACTTGTTGTGGTTATGCATTGTATAGATAGTCTTGAGGTTATCTTTTTTTATAAGCTCAGGCAACGAAATAGGTAAAGTAACAGATCCTCCACCAATCGAAATTTGATTCCCTCCAATTTCATTCGTTGCATTTTTCATGTTTGCCATGGGTAACAATTCCCAGCTCCCGTCATTGCTTTCGATTACATAATACATATATTCATTTTTCGATTCAAGGGTCAAATTCTTAAACTCCTTCTCTAATTCTTCCTCAAAATTCTCAGTAATACCCTCGGAAGCTTTCTCTACAAGCCTCGCCATTGATGGATCTGTAATTTCTTCCTTTGACAGATACCGATAGGCTCGTTCCATTTTTTGTTCTCGTGTTTCATCTTTCTGCTGAATATTTTGTTCATATTTTTCCCCAGACGTTAATCGCTCTTTCTTTTGCTCCCTCACTCCCATTTCTTGCAATGTAACATTTTCATCTGTTACAGCTTCGTGCGGATGAAGAAAATCTCGATTACCATATGCTGGCGTTGGCATACTTAGAGATACTGCCAAAACAGCATTACGCGCAAGTTTGCCTGCGTGTTTTTTGAACTGCTCAATGCGTGAGCGTGTTTGTGGCGAAAGATCATCAAATGAGCCACCAAGCTGTTCATAGAGACCCTCAAGATCTTCTTGAATATTTGGAACATCACTAATGAGGGATTCCATTTGGAACTCAAGTGGCTGATCATAATTGACTTGCTCAGCTTCAGGGCTTTTTCTGTGCAGCGATTCCTGAGATTCTCTTTGAAATGCATTTTCATGTAACATAGACTAATCTTTATTGATCTTAGCAAGTAAGTCCTGTTGTTTTTTCTCTTCCAGTTCTACACGAACTCGTGCTAGAAGCTCTTCTTGTTCTCTTTTGAGAACATCTATTTCTTGTCGATACATCGCAAACTGTTGTGCCGTTTGTATATTTGAAAGTGTAGGATTATTTGTCATTGTTTTGTGAAAAAATAATTATAATCGGGAAGATAATTATTGCCTTGAAGATACGTACAATACGTTGCGGTTGCTTGATCAGTCGATACAGCCATTCAAGTCCACTCTTTTGCATCCATAATGGCGCACGAGCAACCTTCCCAGTGATATAGTCAAATGACCCACCAATACCCATTACGACTCTTATAGAGTCAATTTTAGCATCTCTGAGACTATTGAGAAAGTATTCTTGCTCCGGTGCACCGAAATTACAAAAGACAAGGTCAGGATGCGCAATGTGCACCTCATCAGCTATAGCACTCCCAATTACTGATTCATGATTACTGATTACATCGTTAAGATTGATGATATCAATATTAGTGCCGCCAATCTCCAATTGAGGATATTTTCTCTTAACTGCCGTAGCAGTTTCTTTCCATGTACTGAGACCATCTTTTCTTGCGACTAAGAAGATTTTATAGTTATTTCGATTCGCTTGTTCGAGAATATCCCACATCAGATCAATGCCAGGATAACGGTCTTTCATTTTGATTCCTTGTTTCCAAAATGCAATCGTGAGTCCAATGCCGTCTGACACAGTTAATTCACATCTGTTAAGAATATTGTGAAATCTCTCATTTTTCCGTGCCTCCAAGAGAAATTCAGGATTCACCGTTGCAATCTGATGAAAACGTTCTGACACCAAGAAACCCTCAATTTTTTTGAGAATACTATCCTTCGAAAGATTATCAACACGAACACCAAAAATGCTTGCAGTACATTTCTTCATATCTCTACTTTAACACTTGCAAAATATTAACAAAAGTATAGTGTGTAATATCAAAACGGTGCAATCATCTACATCTTTAATTCAAATTCACCAACTGATTCGTATGTGATTTTGTCATCGACCCGCACACTCTCAAAAAGGGTTACATAGGACACATCAAGGGCGACATTCAATTCCTGCGAAATATCTGGACAGCTTTCTAATTCCTGCCATTTTTTCATCCGCATCCGACCCAATGTTACATGCGGTCGATATGCTTTTTTCTCTCGCACAAACATATCAAAAGCTTCCTCAAGATCCTGCTGTAAATTTTTCAAGTCTTCATTCACTTCCCCTGTAAGACGAACGATTTTTGCATCTCGTGAATCATGCACCGTCTGGACATCCTTATAACCAAGCTCGATACATTCAAATTGCACATCAAATGCATCGATCGCACTGCACGTTTCTCTGATACGTTCTGTGACATCATCTATCAAATTTTCTTGTACATGCCCGAGGTATAGAAGAGGTAAATGTAACCCTTCTTCTGGATGCCATCGTATAGGCAAATCGCGCCATCCCTCAACATTCTTGGCAAGCATTCTTTTGAGCGATGGGTCAAGATCGACACCGATAAATAGTTTTCTTTTCATAAGCCTACAAATGTATAAATTAAGTCAACGAATATACGAATAAGAAAAAATGATCGTATTAGGTATAGGATCTACAACCTAATACGACAATTTGTTTAACATACCAATATGAATTGATCAGCATGATAACAGCCATGCACATTGTTAAATTTGATAATATCACCCACTTGCACATGCGAAACTGTCAGATCTTTGCCTTCAAAGATCATATTCGTGGCACCCATATCATCATAGGGTAATGAATTCACCACTTTATGCTTCGCAGTAACGACAGAGCCCTTAACAATCCTACTGTTAGACATTTTATTTCCTCCAAGAAACTTTTCTAAGTATGCTATTATAGTGAACCACTTATTTCGTCTTTTATCAAGGCTTCTGAGCCTATACTGCACTGCTGGAGTCTGTTAAAATACTATTATGAAAGGAGAAGCAAAAAAATACCTTATTTCCGTTATTCCTCTCGTTCGCGTGCCTCTAACACGTGGTCAGGACTTCTTTTATACACATACTGCCAAAATACCTTTTGGTACACTTGTTGATATTCCTTTTGGTGCTCGCAAAATTCGCGGCATTGTAATCGCGTCAAAATCTGATTTTGATCGTGTTGGTGGTATGAAGATCAAACGTATTACAAAGATACTCGATGAAGGACTTGTCACGCGCGAACAATTAAAGCTTGCGCAGTTTATTTCACGTTATTATCTCTGCCCTCTCGGAATCGTCTTTAAACACATTACACCAGCACGCGTAAAGATGCGTACAATACAAGCACTTCCCTCCCCGACAAACAGTCAATCAATACGACTCACACAAAAAGAAATGCAAATCCTCAAACTTATCTCTCTCACTGTGCAGATGAGTAAGATCGTTGTACACGATAGCGATCTGCGAAGGCGTCAGCAGTTATTTCTTAGGATCATTACGGAAATCTTCTCAGAAGGTGCACCGGCACAAATACTCTATCTCGTTCCAGAACTAACAGCTGTTCCAGCTGCTGAGGATCTCTGTTGCGCACAATTTGGGCAAGAGAATGTGATCACCCTCCATAGCAAATTGAGTAAAGGAGCATTTTACGATGCTTGGAGCAGGATCAGGAAGAATGATGGTCCACAAGTGGTCATCGCAACGCGTAGCGGACTCTTCGCTCCATTTGCACAATTACGTGCCATTTTTGTGAGCGACTCTGAGGATATCGCCTACAAGCAATGGGATATGAATCCGCGTTATGATGCACGTCGCTGTAGTGAAGAACTTGCGAAGATCCATAAATGTCCTGTCCTCTTCGCGAGTGCAGCGCCACGTATAGTAGATCGCTTTGAGAGCGAAAAGAATGATCTTTTTTTCACTCTCCCCCCACAACAAAAATTACACATCTCTCTGATCAATATGTGCAAAGAACATTGGAAAAATGGACGCGGAAAGAATCAGGGACGCTATGAGCCGATCTCAAATTCATTACGAGAAATACTCCTTAAGACACTTAAAAAAAAGCAGGTTTCACTTCTCTTTATCAATCAACAAGGCTTGAGCTCATTTTCCATCTGTACGCAATGTAAGAATGTTTTCCGCTGTCCAACTTGTACACGCGCACTCGTTGAATCACTCGATGGCACATTTCGTTGTCTTCATTGTTCTTACCAATCAGAATCTTTTCCCATATGTCCATCATGCAAAAATATGACATTCCGTGCGATTGGTGTCGGTACAGAGCGTGTCGAAAAAGATGTCAAAAAACTATTCCCCTCAGCACGTACGTTACGCGTTGATGCACGGAGCACGCAAAGCACCGTTGCAAGTCGTGACATCCATGATAAAATAAACAGTGGTAAAATTGATATAATCATTGGTACGCAAATGATTACAAAGAATATCTTTGATCGTAAGCTTGGCTGTATTACTGTGATCGATGCAGATGCATTTTTTGGAACAAATGATTTCAGTGTTGATGAAAAAGCATTTGCATATCTTTCACATATGATGAACCTAGGACGTGCACACGAAGCGCACATTGTCATTCAATCGTTTTCTCCCGAGCATCGTATTGTGCAGTGGGCAACAAACAATGAATATGATATCTTTTATAAGGAGGAACTTGCTGATCGTCGCATTCTTCATCTACCACCATTTACAACTGTGATTACAATGACGTATCGATCATCCAACAAGAGGCATGCACGGATTATGGCTGAAAAGATGCGCAAAGAGCTCATGAGCGTCACAAAAGAACCTACTGTACGTGTCCAACCAGTGAATAAACCCCTCCTTGATAAAGTTCGTGGTGATTATCGTCGCAGTGTTTCATTTTATATTACACCAAAAAAAATACCAAAAGAGGTCGCAGTAATTCTCATGAAATGCGAGAGTGCATGGATCATTGATCGTGATCCGATTGCAACAATCTAAAAATAAATTATTCTATGTTTACATTTGACCTTCTTATTTTCATTGTCATCGGTCTAATCGTGATCGCGCTGACAGAAAAATTCACAACAATTATTCCTCGATCACTCTTCTTTCTTGTGGCTGGTGTTATTCTTAGCACACTTGGTATTGTCACACCAACAGGTGGCGTGGAAATCATTGCAAGCATTGCCATTGTTTTCCTTCTTTTTTCTGCAGAACTCCCACATGGTAACGTTGTCCACTTTTTTAAGGCTATCATCCGTAATATCCGTATTTCCATCATTGCAGCAATTGGTCCATGGATTGGTGCATTTACTTTCTCAATCTTTTTTGGCTGGAGCTTTGAAGAAGCTATCATTCTCGGTGCCGTCTTTACTGCAACTGCATTAGCATTTACCATTGGCGTACTCCGCTCACTACAATTAGAGCGGACAGACGCAGCAAAAAGTGCGATCACAGCGTCTGCAACAGATAGTGTAATTGCTGGTATGATCGGAATGTTTACATCGATTGCCGTTGGCTCATCAATTGCTCATGGCTCATCAGAAATAAATCCACTTATTGAGATCTTTCTTATCTTCCTATTCTTTGCCTTCCTTTTTCTTCTTCATAATGTTTTTGTAAAATTTCGTCTATTGCGCCTTTTACCACCACATCCACTTATTCTTCTTCTAGTTGGTGGTGTGATCATCTATATTGGTGGCTACTTCTTTGGAATTCACTATGCTATTGCTGCCTTACTTGCCGGCGTCCTTCTCCATGAAGAGATCTTCTCATCAAAAAACGCTCGGTCCTTTAGTGCGGCAGCTGAGCAAATTGGCGTAGCATCTCGCTATATTGGACCATTTTTCTTTATTTTCCTCGGTCTTCATCTCTCACTAAAAGAAGTGATCGAACACCCACTCATCATTGGTGCAAGCATTGGTCTCTTTATTAGCGTCGCAACACTCCAATTTGCCACAGCATCATTTGCTGGCGCTTGGCGAGGCCTCAACCATCGAAATGCAACTGTTCTTGGTTTTGCGATGTTGCCACGCGATATTGTCGCAATTGTTGTCCTTGAAATGAACAAGGAATTCATTAGCAATGACATGATCGTTCCTGTTGTCATCATGACAATCTTCTTTTTGAATGTTGCAACAGCCTTTGGTCTCGTATGGTGCAAAAAACACTATTGGAGTACTGAAAAAAAATAATACCCAAAATGACCTTTCCTATGTTATAATGAAAGTCATAATTCATCTACCGATATCATGAAAGATACGTATCCAGTTGTTCATATCCCAGAATCCGTTCTTCGTGAACAAACACAGCAAATTACCAATCCACTTGATCGATCTATTCAAGAACTCATTCCAGTAATGTTTACAACAATGCACAAGGCACATGGCGTTGGCCTTGCTGCACCACAAATTGGTATTAACAAAGCTATCGCTGTCATAGAGATCAAACAGAAGCGTTACGTACTGATCAATCCAGTATTAAGCTCTATCTCTGATGAAAAGATCATTTTTGACGAAGGTTGCCTAAGTATCCCAGGAAAGGAATTTTCGATCGTACGATCAAATCATGTGACCGTACGTCATTTGGATGAAAATGGAAAAAAGTGTAAAATAAAAACAGATGGACTTCTTGCAATCGCTCTCCAACACGAGATCGATCATCTCAACGGCATTGTTATTGCAGACCGTTATGAACAACAAGAACAATCGCGAGAATTATTCGAATAATAATATACAAATTTAGTTATCATGAAACGGGTCTCTGATTTGCACATTAATATGAACAAGAATCGTAAAAAAAATAACGGTACAAATCCTATCATATTTATGGGCACTGGTGATTATGGCGGTACTATCCTAACAGCTCTTCTTTTGCATAATCAATCTATTGCAGCTGTTGTAACACGCCCTGATCGAAAAGGGGGAAGAAAAGGTAAAAGTGATAAACGTACAACGATCTTCAATGCTGTAAAAGATATTGCTATCAGTAAAAATATTGAACTCCTTCAACCAGAGCGTATTACCGATGACGTCATAAAAACCTTTAATGACATCAATCCGCACGTTGTGATCGTTGCATCCTACGGCCGTATCCTTCCAGAAAAGCTCCTTACGACATCCGTAAATGGTTTTGTAAATGTTCATGGATCTCTCCTTCCAAAATATCGTGGAGCTTCTCCAATTCAAAATGCCATTCTTGCAGGTGAACAAGAAACTGGTACAACGATCATGCAGATGGACACTGGTATGGATACTGGGGATATTATCGCTCAAACCTCTATGTCCATTAAGGAAACAGATACATCTGGAACACTCTTTCCAAAAATGGCACAGCATGGCGCAAATCTCCTCGTTAAAACATTGCCAAAATATCTAGATGATCCAAATAACGTTTCTGCGCAAGATAATTCTCAAGCGACACTTTGCCAGTTGATCGAACGTGAAGATGGACACGTACAGTGGAACGAATCATCACAGGATATCTATAATCGTTTCCGCGCATTAGCACCATGGCCAGGTATTTTTAGTTTTTGGAAGAAAAATGAAACAGATATTATGCGCGTAAAATTTCTTTCTATTTTACCAATTATCGACGTCAAAAATGATGATGCAATTCTTGGAGAAGTATTTAAATATGATACTGAAATTTGTGTACACACACGCAAAGGATGTATCATTCTTAAAACAGTACAATTGGAAGGAAAGAAGGAAATGGATATCGTAACATTTATTAATGGTAACCCAGACTTTGTCGGTGCACGGTTACAGTAATCTATTTTATGTATAGCTCAGAAAAAAAAGCACTCATAGGAGGCATCGTCATGATCACGATTGTTTTAGCTATTCTTTTTAGCCGATACTATTATGATCAACGTGAAGAACAAAAATCTCAAGAGGAAACTCTCGCACAGCAAGAAAATGAAAATGTGATCGAGAGTGACTTTCCTACGATCTCTTCACATGAACTTGAAGCATTATTAAAGGAGGATGACTCTGAGCTCCGTATCATCGATATTCGACCGCAGCGATCTTACGAGATAAAACATCTACCTGACACGGCCAATATCCCACGTGATAGATTAACATTGAGAGATGTTTTTCTTCCTGCAGAACAGATTATGGTTCTTATAGATGAAGACGGGATATCTCATACTAATGAACAGGTTTTTCAGGAAATTACTGATGCTGGTCAAAAAAAACGCGTTGTACTTCTTGAAGGAGGCTTTGATGCATGGGACACACAAACTGGCCGCACTATCTCCTATGGTGACCCCACTTCATTTATCGATCATGCAAAAGTTTCCCCTATTTCTAAGACATCTTTACAAGAGAATCTTGCTCAGGATCCTGATCTCTACACACTCTTAGATGTTCGTACAGAAAAAAGTTTCAAAAAAGAACATATTGATGGTGCGATCAATATACCACTTTTGACACTAGAAGAAAAAGCCTCTACTCTTCCCATTGGTAGGATTTTTATTGTTTATGGCGAGGATGAATTGGAAGGATTTCAGGCAGCTGTTCGATTACATGATATTGGTCATCTTGCTGTACAAATGCTTCAGGGTGGCTATAAAAATTGGATCACGCCGCATGAAGAGACTCCTAGCAATGACTCATCTGAAACAACTGATAAAGAACCCCTACAATGACAATTTTAAATGAAGACCGCTTACCAAATTAAAAAACCGGCATAATACCGGTTTTTTAGAATCTAAAAAGATCAGTAACCTATTCAATAACGGCCAAGATATCTTCTGACTTAACTATCAAGTATTCTTTATTCGCTACCTTTACTTCTGTACCACTATATTGATTATAAATAACTGACTGCCCTTTCTTTACCTTGATTTTGTCACTTTCACCAATTGCTTTTACTTTGCCTTCATGTGGCTTTTCTTCACTTGCAGTATCTGGCAAGTAAATACCTGACGCTGTCTTTGTTTCTTTTTCAAGTGGCGCAATCAATACATTTTCTCCTAGTGGAGTAATTTTTGGTACCATAATATCTTACTTTATAAATTACTTAATCAGTATAAACAAATATTAGCACTCAGTCAACCCGACTGCTAACAAGTTCCTGATAACCTGTCCCCACGCATTACTACTGATCACTTCCATTTTCCCCTTTCAAGATCATAATTGCACGATCGAGTTGAGGATCATGCTCTGCCTCATAATCCTCTTTTGTGATCTCAACATCAACGTCTGGCGTAATGCCATTTTTATTGATTTGCTCTCCTTCTGGCGTTAACCATTTTGCGATTGTGATTTTGAGCGCACTATCATCAGAGAGTGGCACAAGTTCTTGTACAGAGCCTTTTCCAAAAGAAGTTCTTCCAACGATCATCACATTATCACGATTTTCCTTCAAGGCGCCTGCGAGGATCTCTGAAGCACTTGCACTTCCTTCATTGAGAAGAACGACGGTATCATAACTACTCAAGACATCGCGAGACTTTGTATAAAGTTTTGTTTGCTTTCCATTACTATCTTCTTGGATTACTACAACACTTCCACCCTCCATCATTATACTTGCATTATCAACAGAAATTTGAAGAAGACCACCTGGATTATTCCGCAGATCAATAACAGTACTTTCAATCGCAGGATTGTCAATGATCTCTTTTGCGATACGTGTTAATTCTTGAAAAGTATCCTCAGAAAATTCAGATATCCCAATATATGCGATCGTGTCATTCTTTATTTCATACGTCACACTATCGATCTCGATCACATCACGAACAACAGTGATCTCAAGAGTATCGTCTTCGTGTTCACGAAAGATCGTAAATAATATTTCTGTCCCCTTTTCGCCTCGTATTTGTGCAACAGCTTCATCGATTGTAAGTTCACTTGTTGACTCTCCATTGATCTCAAGGATAAGATCACCCGCACGAAGGCCCGCTTGTTCAGCTGGCGAACCTTTAAGTGGTGCAATAACCGTAAGGATATTCTCACGTATACCAATCTCAGCGCCAATACCTTCAAAACTGCCATTTAATTCTTCTTCAAGATAATGATTCTGCTCTGGATCAAGAAATGATGTATAGGGATCACCAGAGGCATTGAGCATGCCGTTGATCGCTCCGTAGAGCATCTGTTGTGCATCAAGATCATCGCGATCAACATAGCGATCACGCATGATATCCCAAACCCGCCAGAAAAGCTTAAAATCAACGCGATCATCACTGTCAATATTCGCTAAAATTGCATCTGTGACAGGAATTTCTCTTACTGTATCTCGTACGGCATTGTTTTGCGATCCGATTTGATATCCAATATAAAACACTATACAAACAAAGAAAAGACCAAAGAAAATCGTTAAGATCTTATTGAATGTCCGTTTGCTATTATCAGATGGGTCATTGATGTTTTGTTCTTTGTTAGTAGATGTCATAGTGAGGTAGAGATTTACCGTTATATTTTACAAAGTATTTAATACCGCTACTGATGTGAATCCATGTTAACTTATTTGAAAAAATAGATCGAAATAATCCGTTTTTTGCACTTCCCTTACCAAGATAATGATAAATTTTTGCTTGTGGAAGAAAAACTACACTGAAGCCATTCTCCCAGAAACGTCGACACCAGTCAACATCCTCCATATACATAAAAAATCGCGGATCCATCAAACCAACTATATCGATCGCGCTGACGCGTACCATAAGAGCAGACCCCATCATCCAATCTACACGCCGTGGCTGAAGCTGATCATAATCCTCCATCAAAAACCATGCGAGGTGCTGTTTACCGCGCTTTGTATGACGCAATGGTGTGCGGCGGTAAAGAATCGTCCATGGATGATAAAAACGATAGCAGGTTGATTGTGGCGTTCCGTTGAAATTTTGTTGTTGAGGCCCGACCATACCAACACCCTCGTGCTCTTGAAGATAACTCATCATTTTTATGATAGCTCCTTTTTTGACAACGACATCTGCATTCAAAAGAAAAAGGAATGTGCCATGTGTATGCGCGATACTATTATTCACCAATGCGCCAAAACCAACATTTTTCTTGTGTGGGAAAAAATGAACCTGCGGAAATTCCTCTCGCATAAGCATTTCTGTATCTTCCTCTGTTTGACTATCAGAAACAATGATCTCATATGGAATATCATCAATTGTTTCGACAATCGAATCAATACAAAGCTTAAGCATATCTGGGCTTTTATAACTTTGGATTGCAATTGTAAGAAGTGGTGTATGCACAGAGCGTATTGTGAGATGATCAAAAATGCCAATAGCTACGACTGTTTACGGAAGTGTTTCAAAAAGTGCATGGATCTGATCATAATTCTCTCCTCGAGGAAGAAGATAGTAACCATCCATATTGTCTGGTGCGTAGAGAAGTCCTTCTTCAGAATTTTCGAGTACTTTTTGTTTCGTGCTCACATTTTCAAGACCTTGATAAATTTCAAGAAATTTCTTCATTTCCCATAATTCCATATCTGTTCGCAGATTATCACCAAGGGTTGTCATCATT
>JAUVJK010000088.1 GCA_030592425.1 Candidatus Moraniibacteriota bacterium | reverse complement strand
CTTTCCTGTCTCGAGAAATTGATACACACTCCATGAGAGTAAGAGGAAGATCGGTGCAAACATACTGTACATACGAATTTTGCGATCGATCTCAATTGCTGGCACACTCACCGCCCACAGAAATGCTGTGATCAGCGCAATCCATCGATTTTTTGTAAATGATAATGTGACACCATAGAGGATGATCGTTGTCAGAATACCCCAAAAAACACTGATCAGACGCGCTGTCGTCTCTATTGGTGGGAGAAAGTCATAAAGCATTGCAACTTGGATCCGATATAACCATGCGCGTTCATCACTCGCTTCATTGATCCGAATACTTGGTCGATCATGATTGAAATCCCATGCTTGCCACTGTCCCAATTGATGGTAGCCATATGTTGCATTGACATCGAGAAACTCATCAGCAACAAAAGGCACTTCTCCAAGATTCCACAGCCGCAAAAGAGCACTGAGCAGGATGATCACAATAAGTGCCCAATAAATCTTTTTATGTTCTTTCAGTTCAGCAATGATCTTCTTCATAGTATATAAATTGAGATATAATAGATATGTCTTTTATTGTATGATTCTTCCCTCTTTTGCGCAAATTTTCCTAGAGATCTGGCTGCATTTGCATTCTCTTTATTCTCTTGTCACCTATAGAATTGATTATGCCGTGAAAATTACACAGATAAATATTTTCTTAAATACACCTATCGCACGAAACAATTTTCTGGTTGTTCCAAAGAAATATTTCCGCCTTTATTTGGTATCACTTTATACAACGTCAGCGTACCAAAGTTCTTCTTGTCAGCGATAGTGTGTCCACGAAGCATTTCTTCATTGATCTGTGTTTTTGACTGCGTTCGTACGAGTACGTAATATTCTCGCTGCGCCACCTGTTCACTTGTAAAACTACTGCGTTTGATATAGCATTGTGCATTTTTCACATTCTTTTCGATATTCGTCAGATAATACAAAGCGCGTGCATATCGATTATCGCCAACGATGAGAAATGATACACTATTTTTCTCATCTTCAGTGATCTGATCAGCAACAGAACGCAATTGTCCCAGTGTGATATAATCTCCACGATTCATGATAAGATCGCGCCACTCATACTGCACAATGTTTTCCTCTACAGAGTTAAGAATTTGAAAATACTGATGCGTATTGATAAGATTCCACAGCACTAGCAAACTCACAAGAACAATACCAATCCATTTCCCAACAGCACTCCATTTCTGCACCAGAATGCGTAGTACAAAACCAAACATAATGAGCAATGCCGGCACGATCAAAAGATAAAAACGTGGTGAGATCTGGTACGCCAGAAGTACAAGAAATACACCGCTCCACGAAAGCCAGAGGAGAATCAAGAGTTGCCGCTGATACACAAGCATATTTTCAGTAGTGGTAACCCGCTTGTGATAAGAAATTATAAACTGCCCGATAAAGAGACCTAAAATAAGGAGAAAGACACTTACTGCGATGAGTTGTTGTGGGAAGCGATCCTTGCAATCAGCATCACATAAAAGTGACAAATGACCGCCTTTATCGCGTTTTGTTCGCACGGGATCACCCCCAGACTGATCACTACTAAGGAGTACCCCATTATACGTTGCCGTCTCCTGCACGCCACGGAAAACTTTCTCAGCAAGGTTATGTTTATTATCCTTATCACCTTTTGCAAAGATTGTTGCTACCAGTACTCGAGCATTTGCACCATGCGTTTGATACTCGCTGATAAGTACAGGCAAATACAAAAGAGAAGCAAGTACGACACCTAGCAGAACACTGCGCCATGGTATACGCATCCTCGCTATGAGCATATACGTCCCAATCGTCAGTGGCACAACAAGAAATGCAATGAAATGCAATTGCATCGCAACGATGCCTGCGCCAATCATAGTGAGAAACCACCCACGAGAGAATGTTTTGCCACTGTGTGCACGCAACAGCCCGTACATTGCAAGTGTCATCCAAAATGGCAGTGCATTTGGATTCCATGCAAATCGTCCGTACGTTACAAGAAAAAGCGATGTTGCAGCGAGCACTGCCAGCATCACACTGACAGAGCATGAAAAATAAAGCCGTGCAAAAAGGTAAACGAGCGGGATAAAGAGAACTGAAAAAAGAAGATCAGGCCACGCAGCGACATTTGGCGCAACACCAAAAACAAATGCAGGAAGCGCCTGGAAATAATAAAAGATCGGCCCAAGATACAGATCACTCCCACGTGCATATGGTCCGAGCAGGGGTACAACATGATTATTAAGCATATCATACACGACAAAAAGATCGCGCGCCTGATCCAATTCAAAATGTAGCCAGTCACTATGATGATATAATCGCAAAAAAGCACCAACAATGATGCTCAGAAACAAAAAGATGTAGATCAACTTATGATCACCTAATTCCTTACTAAAACCTTTTACTTTAGACATTTATTCGCTATACTTCAATTATTGCTATCTACTACCTATTTATCATAATTTCTTTCGCTCGCTTATGCAAACCTTCCTGCGCAACCAAAAGATCTTATCAGGTCTTTCTTTCACTCTTGCACTCGTTGTATTTATCATTGTGATCCACAAGATCGATGCTTTAAGTGCATTTCATCTTCTTCCGACGCTTCTCATCCTCTATGGCATTTTTTTCGCGATTATTATTGCGATGATTGCCTTACTCTATCGATCACGAGATGAGATCAATGCCACAAAGCTCTTTTTTTATCTCACCGCACCGACCGTGATCGTCTTGATCATCGTTCTCACGATCACACAGGCTTTACATTATATTTTTCCACTGTTTGTTGGTACGTGGATCATTGCACTTGGTATTTATTGTATCAGCATTCTCAATCGAAAAAGAAAACCG
>JAUVJK010000008.1 GCA_030592425.1 Candidatus Moraniibacteriota bacterium | reverse complement strand
GTCCGACCTCCAATTGGAGGTCGGACCTCTCTCGGACATTGAACCTTTTACTCGCAGGAATTGTTAGAGACTACGCGTCAGTGTTCGTACCGTTCTTCTCATCCTCAAGACGCTCTACGTACTCTTCTTCATCTTCATACCCTACTTTCTGACCATGTGGCAAAACGTGCATCCATATTTGTCCTGGGACAAAAGCGATCTCATTGCCGTCTTCATCATAAAATTCAAAAGAATTACCAAGTCCCTTTTCTCGCTTCCACGTACCATCGATTTCCCGTCCATTCATATAAAACTCCGCTTCACCCTCAAAAACCGTATCAAACCATGGATCGCCAAGTTGCATGTTTGGATACTGATTACTCTCTACTTTCTCCTGCGGCACGCCAACCCATGGATCTTGAAGACCTTCAGCGCCATAGTCTTTTTCTGCAAGCCATGCATCACGCTTTGCAACGATTCCAATTAAATTTTTTGGTGCAATCTGCTCTTTTGTTTCGTAGTCCATACGCGGCTCTCCACCAAGAAATCTTTTATAGGAGTTTGTTTCTTTGTCATATTGATATTCTACACGATATTGTGGGCCACCAAATCGCACATCCACATTACCATAATTTGGCCGTTGTTCCATTGGCATCTCACCTTGATGACGAAAACCAGCGAAAAGATTCTCTGTTGTATATCCCTTCTCTGCTGACATTTTTATCATGCCATTCATATCTGCATAAGCTGCATTTGCACTACTAAAGTAAATATCTGAATCAATAAATCCTGCGCGTGTCCCGTCTTGGGAAGCTGTGCCATTTCCAACCTCGATATTGTCAACAAAGCCACGATTCATTGCTGATGCAGCAACAATTGATTTTCCCCATGTTGTAAAAACGGCACCAAGTGCATCCGCAACTGCCATATGGTCAATACGACCACTGCGCATTGGTCCTATCGCATCAAGTGCATTACATTGAAATATCCCCATCAAGCGTGGCTCATTGTGCATACGATGTGGCATCTCAAGGACGAAATCTGCTTTTGTGATATTTTTCCAATACTTCCTTGCATCTAAACTTCCAGAATACATTATCGCAAAGGAACGTTTATCATAATTATCACATGCGAGACCAGTAAGCGGACTAGCTTTCTCTGGTGCTTCATAAGGAAAATACTGTGCCGTGTTAACAGATTCTTCAACAACATTTCCAATTGATGACTCATCTTTACCGCAGCCACAACCAGCAAGAACAATGAGTCCCAATCCAACAAAAAGACTCTGCTTCACAATTTTCTTTTTCATAAATAATAATATATAGTCATTAATTAACAGTTTTCCCATTATATCACACCCTACGCCTTTTCCTAAAGTTCACCCCATGTCGCACCAATCCGGGCATCAACAACAAGAGGAACATCAAGTTGATAAACATTTTCCATAATATTTGCCATTTCCTGCGCAACTTGCTGTGCAATTTCCTCGTGTACTTCAACCATGATCTCATCATGGATCTGCAAGATCATTCGTACCTCATCATTTTTATATTTTTTCTGAAGAAAGTCAATTACAGCGATCATTGCAAGCTTCATAATATCAGCTGTCAGTCCTTGAATTGGCATATTAATTGCCATTCGTTCTCCTGCTGCAGCAACCTGAAAATTTGCAGATGCAATTTCAGGAATAGTGCGACGACGCCCCAAAAGTGTTTCCACGTACCCCTTTTCTTTCGCTTCCGCACGTGTTTGTTTCATATACCGTGCAACACCAGAAAATTTCTTCATATATGCTTCGATAAACTTTTTCGCTGTCTCTTGATCGACACCTGTTGCCTGCGCAAAACTAAATGATCCCATACCATAAATGAGGCCAAAATTAAGTGATTTTGCATCACGTCGCATCTTTTTCGTCACAGCAGAAGGTGTCACATCATTAACTGCAGCTGCTGTCGTTTGGTGAATATCCTCACCGTTACGGAAAGCCTTAATCATCATTTTATCCTGCGCAACATGTGCAACACATCGCAAATCGATCTGTGAATAATCCACACTTACGAGTTTATATCCATCCTCTGCAATAAATGCTGTGCGTACAAGTTGTCCAAGTTCAGAGCGCATTGGAATATTTTGCAAATTTGGATCAGATGATGAAAGACGTCCCGTCGCAGTTACAGCCTGATTGAATTTTGTATGTAAACGAGATTTTTTATCAACATACGTTGGCAAAGGATCCAGATATGTCGTCTTCAATTTAAAGATCTCACGATATTGCTCGATCTTCTCAATGATTGGATTCTCTGTACGAATCTTTTCAAGTTCTCCTGCAGCGGTTGAGTAGCCCTTCTTTGTTTTTTTAATACCTTTTGTTGGAATTGCAAGATCTTCAAAAAGAATAATCGAGAGTTGTTGTGGTGAATTGATATTAAAATTCTGCCCAGCGAGTGCATGAATTTTTTTTTCAAGCGTCTTGATCTGTCCCTCGAGTGTTTCTGAAATACCAGCAAAAACCGTTGTGTTAAGCATGATGCCATTTTCTTCCATTGTGGCAAGAATCGGTACGAGCGGCATTTCAATTGTGTCATAAAGTGTTTGCACGTTTGATTTCTTTTGTTGCTCCTTACTTAAATTCTTGATCTCCTGTGCAAAATGCTCATGAAGCTTATAAATATAATCAGCACGTTGCATCGTCTTTTGCATCGTCTCTTCACAGTTCTCAAGATCCATACTTAATTGCTTAGCATCCTTTTCTCGTATAATTTCTTCCTCAAAAACTTCCATGACAAGATCCTCAAAAATAATCTTTCGTCCAGGATCCAACACATACGACTGAAGCATCACATCGGCAAGTGGTGCATTGAACATGATTTCTTCATGTTGAAAAACGTGGATCATTTCCTTACTATCAAATCCAATCTTCTCCACATTTGATGAGCGACAAAGATCTGTGATTACTGTTTTGTATTTCTGCTCATATGGGATATAGGCAGCGCGCCCTGTCTTGTGTGACACAGCAATGCCCCGCAACTGTCCATCTTGCGCTTGATCACATGCAATCGCAACATAATGCATTGAGCCGATAATGCTACAAATTTTCTCATGATCATTCTCCCCTGGTAAGCTATACTTAAAATCTTGTACACCACCTTTTTTTTCTTTTTTTGCCCCTTTCTGTTCTTTTTTTACAGAAGTTGCCTTTTCACCCGGCAATCGCTTTACAAGACTGTAGAAATTAAACCCAATAAAAGATTCTTTTAATTTTTCATAATCAAGTTTTTCACTTTCACATGTTGCAAAATCGACATTATCTAGTGGCACATCAACAACGATCGTTCCAAGTATCTTTGATAGCTTTGCATTAGCACGATCCTTCTCAAGCTTTGCTCGTACTGCAGGCTTTATGTCATCGAGATGGTCATAGACATTTTCAAGTGTCTGATATTCCACCAAAAGTTGAGTTGCTGTTTTTTCACCAACTCCACGTACGCCCGGAATATTATCCGATGCATCGCCACGGAGACCCTTATAGTCAATTAATTGTTCTGGTGTGAGGTCGTACCGCGCAATCACTGCCTCTGTATCATAGACCACCGTATCTGTAATACCGCGTCGCATCGTGAAAACCTTCACATGATCCGTTACAAGCTGCAACGCGTCATTATCTCCCGTCACGATCACGACATCAATTTCTTCCTCCTCTGCAAGATGTGCGAGTGTTCCAATCACATCATCTGCCTCATAACCCTTTTTTTCAAAAATACTGATCCCAAAGTTATTGAACATATCCTTGATCAGTGGGATCTGTGAATAGAGATCATCTGGCGCCTTCTTGCGATTTGCTTTGTAGTCTTTATATGCCTTGTGACGAAATGTAGGATGTTGCAGATCAAATGATGCAATTACATAATCCGGCTTGAATTTTGTCAAAACAGAAAGAAGCGTCGATGACACACCATAAACAGCATTAACCAACTCACCATCTTTAGTCGTGAGCGGTGGTAGCGCATGATAACTCCGATGCACGAGAGCATTGGAATCGAGAAGTAGCAGTGTTTTTCTTTTTTTCTGTGTCATAAATTTTCGTGATAGTCCTATATAATAATGCTTATCATTATTCCATAATTCCTCATAGTTTAAAAGTTTTTTAAATAGCATTCCTTTATACTACATCAAAATTATAACAATTCACTACTTATAATTGTGTTCTATGGAAAACAAATAATTGACCGGGAAGATACTAGGAATACTCAAAAAGGATAACATGAAGCACTTGGAAACCTAGAGAATGATGCTGACCCAAATAATTATAAGGAAATATTGTCCAATATTTTCAATAGACAAGAATTTTCACTCTATCACAAGACTCTTCTCAGCCGCTTCTGAGATAAAACGCGCCACTAAGATTACCTGATCAAAAAAGAACCTCTATCTAAAAGGCTCTCTATTGGGACTCTGAAAATATATACTATTATTGTATCTTCACTTCAACTTTCTCGATCACGATATCCTCAACTGGCTTATCCATCGCACCAGTCTGTGTGTTTTGAATCACTTCAACAACGTCGAGACCTGTCGTTACTTCACCAAAGAGAGAGTAAAGCGGTGGTAGCCCAGCGCCATCTGGTCCTGACACAATAAAGAATTGGCTACCATTGGTATTTGGTCCAGAATTTGCCATGGCAAGTGAGCCAATCTTGTACTCGCCATCTTGTGGGAGTTCATCCTCAAATTTATACCCAGGTCCACCTGAGCCTGTCCCTGTCGGATCGCCACCCTGGATCATAAAATCTTTGATCACACGATGAAAGGTAATTCCCTCATAAAAACCTTTTTGCGCAAGTGTACAAAAATTTGCAACTGTCTTTGGTGCGTCCGTGTTATAGAGCTTCACATTGATTATCCCTTTATTTGTTGTGATCTTTGCTCCTGCACATGTTTGTGCGAGCGTAGCGTCAAATGGCACATCTGTCACATTGTTTTTTTCTCTTTGCATCATCTCTTTTTTATTATTAATTACGTCATTCGTGTTCATGCCAGCAGCACCAAGTACCGCCTCAAATTGCTGATTATGCAGATCTTGTTCTGTCTCAATATCCACTGTTGCACTATATTCAGATGACATAATTTCCTTTGCGGCAGTTTCTTCTTGCTGATCCTGCAATACACCAACACAGCCACTAAGGACGCCCATACCACCGAACATAAGAAGTATGCCGTAAAATACTTTCATACTATTCTCTTAAAAATTATAAATAATTTTCCTTTTATTTTCATCGACCCACTCGAAATCAATCGTTTGAGCGTGTGCTGGTAGCACTGACGTAATTTGTTCTGGCCATTCTACGATAACAATAGCACGTGGATCATCGATCATTTCCTGCCACCCTAATTCTACCATAGCATCTGCGTTGATGCGATATGCGTCAATATGATAAATCCGCAGAATGCTCATACTATCTCCTTTTTGCTCTGAAAGATCATATTTCTTTACGATAACGAATGTCGGACTAGTATAAGGACCCTCAGCTCCCAGAGCTTCTAACAATCCTTGTGTAAATGTCGTCTTGCCACTCCCAAGATCACCGTGAAGACAGATACATTGGCCACCAATTATTGTTGCACGAAATTGTCGCGCAAGACCTTTTGTTTCTTCTGTACTACTTGTACTATATATTTTCATATGTGCATCATAGCATTTCCTTGAAATGACGCCAATATAAAGGGTTTATTTGACATTACACGCACAACTTGCTAAACTCGAGAACTTTCTTTTGTAATCGATCTAGAGATAACACATGTCCAAAGACAACACAACTCAATTCAGAGAATTTTTTACAAAGGCACAGAAAATTCTTCTCCTTCTCCCAGAAAATCCCTCGCTTGATGCGATTAGTGCAGCGTATGCACTTACGCATGCTGGCACGAAGGAAAGTAAAAAGATGACATTAGCCTTCGCTGACCCGCATCACAAACAAGAGACGCTTTCTTTTTTGACGGTACCAGAAAATATTATTCATTCGCTCTTTGGTATGCGCGACTTCATTCTTTCTTTTAGCACAAAACACAATCCTATCAGCAATGTTCGTACAGAAAAAAATACTGAGCATCTTGATATCTTTATCACGCCAGAACGCGGAGCAATTGACCCACGAGATTTTTCCTTTAGCCCTGCGCGCTTTGGACACGATCTTGTTATCACACTTGGACTCACTGAACGTAATGGCATTGGAGCTCTTCAGGAGCAGTGCCCTGATATCTTTTTTGAAGTTCCTATTATCAATATCGATAATACCACCAATAATGACAATTTTGGGCAGATTAATATCGTTGATGTCACAGCATCTTCCATCTGCGAGATCAGTATGCGCCTCATTGAAAGCATAAATAGCACATTGATCGATCAAACAATTGCAAACTGCCTCCTCACAGGAATTATCAGTGCAACAGATTCTTTTCAAAATAAACATACAACGCCAGCTGCGATGCGACGTGCGAGCACGTTGATCGATAATGGAGCACAACAGCAAACTATTGTTCAACACCTTTACAAAAGACAATCCCTTAGCCTTTTGAAATTGTGGGGACGAATCATGTCCCGTATGGTGTGGGATGAAAAAAATTTCGTTGTCTATGCTTCTGTCTCACAAAAAGATTTTCATGATACACAAACGACAGCTGCCGACCTCCCAAAAATTATCGCAAAGATCAAATCGAATTATGCACTTGGTAAAGTTTTCTTTATTCTGTATGAGGACTCTTCCCATGCAATCCATGGTCTCGTAGATTTTACTCGCACCAGTGATCCTGCATCACTTGCAGATAAGCTTGGCACACGATCAGCCGATGACATCTATACATTTCAATCAGAAGACACGACACTTGAAACAGCAATTAAAACGGTTCTTATAAAACTAAACTAAACATACTTTTATATCTCTATTGCAGACCATATACTTTGCTTTCACGTACCACATGCGCTACACTATAGGGAAGAAAAGCGATGCTAATATAGTGTTTTTCGATATTAGAAACACGAAAAAATATTCAAAAAATAAAAAATATGGTTAAAGTTCTACAAGAGCGCTCTGAAAAAAGTCAAGATCGCATCAAAAAAACCGAACGCACACTGAAAAAATTACACACAAAATCTGCTGAGCAAAAAGCATCTCTCCTCGCCAAAAAACTTAATCTTCTCTATATCGACCTCCACCTCATTCCTGTTATCGTTGATGATGTAAGTCTTATAAAGGAAGTTGATGCAAGAAAAAATAATGCCGCTATTTTTTTGCGAAGCAATAAGAAGATTCGACTTGCAACAACAGATCCTCAAAGTAAAGAATTAACACAATTTATCGCAGACATTGAAAAAGAAAGAGGTTGGGAAATTCAATTATATGTTGTTTCACGATCCTCACTTGATAAAGCGCTTGCACAATATAATAGCGCCTTTTTTATTGAATCAATTGAAACACTAGGACTTACACTGTCTGAAGATGACATTGATAACTTCGAAACAGAACTTCAAGATCTTGCAAAGTTAAAGAATCGCATTACAGAAGTCCCAACAACCGACATCATCAATATTATCCTTGCTGGCGGTGTAAAAATGGATGCGAGTGATATTCATTTAGAATCACAAGAAGATGCCATTCGTTTGCGCTATCGTATCGATGGTATTTTACAAGACATCATTTTCTTTCCACGAAGTGTTTATAAATTGGTTGTTTCACGCATTAAGTTGATGAGCAAGATGAAGATCAATCTCAATAATATTGCACAAGATGGTCATTTTGATATTAAAATTGGTGACAATGATGTGGATATCCGCGTATCGATCATCCCTGACAAAACTGGCGAGAGCATCGTTATGCGTCTCCTCAATAAATCGAATATTCTTGTTGATATGGATCAACTAGGTCTACGCGGACTCATGTACACACAATTACGTAAACAAGCTGAGAAATCCAATGGTCTCATTCTCACAACTGGCCCAACTGGCTCCGGAAAAACAACAACTCTCTATTCTCTCTTGCATCACATCAACTCTCCAGAAACAAAGATCATTACCATTGAAGATCCTGTAGAATACAAAGTAAAGGGCATAACACAGACAGAAGTATCAAAGAATCGCGGCTATACTTTTGCAAAGGGATTGCGTGCGATTGTTCGCCAAGATCCAGACACGATCCTTGTTGGCGAGATCCGCGATGAAGAAACAGCTGATATTGCTATTAATGCTGCGCTCACAGGACATCTCGTCCTTTCAACACTTCATACAAATAATGCAGCTGCGACAATCCCACGACTTTTTGAGCTTGGTGTTAAACCAACGCTGATTCCACCAGCTGTTAATGCTTTTATGGCACAACGACTTGTACGAACGCTCTGCAATGAATGCAAAGAAAAGTATATTCCTGCCGATGAAACACTTGAATCGATCAAAAAGATGCTCACATTGATCTCCCCAAAATCTCAAGTAGAGATTCCAAATGATGTGACAGAACTCTATCGCGCAAAAGGATGTGACAAGTGTCATGGAACAGGCTACAAAGGCCGCATTGGGATCTATGAGATCCTTACGATGAATGAAAATATCGAGCGACTGATCATGGACATGGCTGGTGAGACAGATATCATGCGACAAGCAATGGAAGATGGAATGCTTACAATGACCCAAGATGGTGTTCTCAAAGCACTGGAAGGTATAACCTCTATGGAAGAGGTTTCGCGCGTTACGGCTGAAGGAGATTTTCTATCAGAAATGTATGAAAACCTTGTATCACAATCACTTTCTCGCTCTGTACTCGTGAACAAAGATGACTTCGCCGCTGCAGAAAATGCTGTCGAATCATTTGAAAAGACAGCTGAAATGGTCGCTGGCACAAATCAGAAGGAAGTTCTCCAACATATTCTTGCGATTGCACTTCACCTCAAAGCTGCAGATATTCATGTCGAGCCACAAGAGAAAGAAGTAACGATTCGTTTACGCCTTGATGGTGTTTTGCAAACAATTGCGACAATTCCCATTACAGAGTATCCAGCGCTGATTGGCCAAATTAAGTTGCTCAGTGGCATCAAAACACAAGTACGTGAAGGTGTAAAAGATAGTCGTTTTCGTATCGATGTTGCGAATAATAAAGAGGATGAGATTACCGACAAGATCGACGTCCGTGTATCGATCATCCTCGGCGGCTTTGGAGAAACTGTTGTGATGCGCCTCCTCAATACAGCAGCAGTTGATCTTGATATTGAAAAATTGGGTATCCGTAAAGAAAACCTTAAAAAAATATTGCATGAAGTCAAAAAACCATATGGCGTTTTCCTTAATACAGGACCAACTGGTTCTGGTAAAACAACAACGCTCTACAGCCTCTTACGCATCCTTAATAACCCCTCCGTAAAGATCATTACTGTTGAAGACCCGATCGAATACCAGCTCGATGGTATTTTACAAACACAAGTCAATCAAGAAGATGGGTACACATTTCCAACTGCTCTGCGGTCACTCCTGCGTCAGGATCCTGATACAATGATGATTGGTGAGATCCGCGATGAAGAAACCGCAACAATCGCCCTCCAAGCAGCTCTTACAGGACATCTCATCCTCTCTACACTTCATACAAATGATGCTGTCGGTTCTGTGCAACGACTCCTCAATATGAATGTCCGTCCAGATGATATCATCAGCGCAATCAATGCCTTTATGGCACAGCGACTTGTCCGACGTCTCTGCAACTGCAAAAAAAAGATTTCTCTTGAGGGTGACCAAAAAGAGCGTATCGAAAATGTGATCAAAACGATTTCCCCTAAATCAGATGTTACCATTCCAGAGCTAAAACATATCTATGAACCTGGTAGTTGTGACAAATGTAATGGTATTGGTTTTTCTGGTCGCACTGTTGTCAGTGAAGTATTCGTCCTCAGTAAAGAACTTGAGTTAATGATTGCCCACGGAGCACTTATTGATGAACTCAAAGAAAAGGCGATTGAAGAAGGCATGCTTACAATGTTCCAAGATGGTGTACTTAAAGTTCTCGAAGGCGAAACAACGCTCGATGAGATCGAACGTGTCACTACTGAATAAAAAAATAATTGTCCACATTAAAGGGGTCATTAATGACCCCTTTAAATATATATTTGAATATAACTTTCAACAATTAAAAAACCATCACGTCGCTCAAGAGCAATGTGATGGTTTTTATTTCCCTGCTTTATTCTGTAGACGAGACCGCAAAGCCGATGGCGATGCGGGAGAAGCAATGTCGAGGTACAGCGCAGTCCCATCCTGTCTCCATAACGCACAAAAGTGGATCTAAGGTGAGTATCAATATCACCGAATATCACACAAACGCTATTGAAGCAAGAATGGGACCACCCTGCCCGATCTGGGCAAAAAAGCTTCCGAGTGAAGCGAAAAGATAGGACGCTCCACCTGTCTACAGAAGAAAACAGACAACTGCTTAAATTGTTAACTTTCTTACCGACAAGCAATCTTAGCATATCTTTCAATTCCTGTCAAGAGATGTTATAGTGAAATCATTAAATGACAACAGTAACCATCAAACTTCCTTTTTCTCCAAGAATCTAAGCCATTTTTTTACTTATCTGCACACCTGTATGATCACAACCTCATCCTCCACAGAAAAAGAAGATATTACAACAAAAGAAAAAGAGTTACCCGATAAAATAACGCAAGAGCAAAGTCTTCCAAAAGAAGGTGGCGTTGATCGTGCACTTCGACCACAGTCATTTGATGATTATATCGGTCAGAAAAAGATGAAAAAGAACTTGCGTATCTTTATTGAAGCGGCTAAGAAACGCGATGAGGCAATTGATCATGTTATCTTTTATGGACCAGCGGGGCTCGGAAAAACGACAATTGCCAACATCATCGCAAAAGAAATGGGCGTTGCCATCAAAACAACATCAGGCCCAGCTATTGAGCGCATTGGCGATCTCGGATCGATCCTCACCAATCTTCAAGATGGCGATATTCTCTTTATTGATGAGATTCATCGCCTCAATAAATCCGTCGAGGAAATCCTCTATCCCGCTATGGAGGATCACAAACTTGATATTGTCGTCGGCAAAGGACCTTCAGCTCACACTCTTCAACTTGATCTTCCGCAATTTACCCTCGTTGGCGCGACAACAAAGCTTGGCGCACTCAGTAATCCTCTCCGTGATCGTTTTGGTGCTATTCACCGCCTTGAGTTCTATGAACAAAATGACATCACAGAGATCCTCAAACGCTCTGCTGTACTTTTAGACTGTTCCTTGGAAGATGATGGTGCTCAGGAGCTTTCCCGCGCGTCACGTCAAACGCCACGCGTCGCAAATCGCCTCTTGAAACGTGCGCGTGACTTTGCAGATGTCCATAATAGAGGCTCAATTGATAGCGCTGTAGCGCGTGAAGCCCTTGCCCTTCTAGATATCGATGATCTTGGACTTGAGCCAACGGACCGCAGGATTATTGAGACACTCATTGACAAGTTTAATGGTGGGCCAGTCGGCCTTCATACACTTGCTATGGCAACATCTGAAGAAATGCAGACGATCGAGGATGTTTATGAACCCTATCTTGTACAGCTTGGTCTGTTGTTGCGCTCTCCGCGTGGTCGCATCGCAACGGACCTTGCCTACGAGCATCTCGGACGACCAAAAAATTCTCCCGCTAAAAAATTATTTTTATGAATCCCCTCTTTATTCTTCTGTACTTCGTTTTTATTTGCCTTATAGGTCTTGCTAGTTTTTTTATCGTCTATCACCTTAGACGCTATTCGATCAATCAAAAATTAACCAGACCATTGATCGTCTTCTTTGTCGTTGTCACGATTATACTTGTTGTGATCAATGCTATTGTTTTTTTCTCCATTCCATTTGATGATGTTACACGCTCTCCAATTTCTTTTTAAAAAAATTTCATGAAACCACAGGATTTTCATTTTTCCAACCTCACAAAAGACGAACATATACTCCGTATTGTTCATAGACATTGGTTTGATATTTTTTTACAATATCTCCCAGTACTTGGTATTCTTGCTCTCACACTCATGAGCTTCCTTGCGATTCCATTAATTTTTGATGATTTCACATCGGAAGCCTCTATACCGATCTTCTTTTTCATCCAAACATTTATTTTGATCCTGCTGTGGCTCTATTGTTTTCTTATCTGGACTGATTATTACCTTGATATTTGGATCATCACGACCCAGCGTGTGATCAATATCGAACAAAAAGGTCTTTTTGTTCGTCATGTGAGTGAATTGCAATTCTCAAAAATCGAGGATATCACAACTGAAGTAGAAGGCTTTTTCTCCACAATCTTGAACTATGGCAACGTGCACGCACAGACAGCTGCCGAAGAAACACGCTTCACATTTCATAATGTGCCAAATCCCTACAAGATTCGTGCACGCCTTATGGAACAACATCGCAAGATTATAGACAAAAAGTCTTATGGCTCAACATATGATATTCCACAAAAACAACAAAACAAATAGATGTTCTTTGTTTAATAAAAGTGGCGCGTTTATTGCTCTGTGGAGTATCTGTGCCGCTTTTTTTATTGCACAACAAATCTCAGCCGACGATATCTCTACGACAACATCAGGTACAGGCACAGAAAAAGAGACTGAGACATCCGAAGAGTCGCCTACTGAGATATCTACTGAGAAAGAAGAGGAAACTAAAATAGAAAAAGAGATTTCTCCACAGCCAGAATCGGAAGAAAAGGAAGAGAAAATTACCATCAATGAGCAAGAAGATGTTGAAAAAATACCAAAAGAAACACCCCCTCAAGAAAAGAGTGCGCCAGAAACTCCTACTGAGATATCTACTGAGGAGGCAGAGACTCTACAAGATGATGAAAAATCTCAAGATGATGGAATTGTTGATGAACTCCTGACAGCTGATGAAAAACCTGAGTCTATAAACAAAGATATTTTAACTGACGCATCTGCAGAATCAACCAAAAATACACCACCTCAGTTACAACAAGATACCACCGACAAAGGTTCGCTCCAGACAGAAAAGAAAACGATCACTTCCCCAGATAAAACAACCTACGTCATTACGAATAGTGAAGAAGAAATACCACAAGAAAATATACTACTAGAAGAGGAAGAGGATGATGCTTCTGCAGATATTGTCATTAGTGAGATTCATATCAATGGTACAAATGATTGGATTGAGTTATACAATCAAACTGATACGCCGATCGATCTTGCAGCACAAAAATATCGCATTGAACGTGCAACAAAATCTGGTGGTGACCCCAAATACTATCTTGAAATAGGAAATACAAGTCATGGTATTTTTCCACATGGCACAACTATAGAAAAGAACGGCTATTATCTCATTACAGATGAAGATGCTCCGAACGAAATTACAAATATCGCAGATGCAATCATCCATAAGAAGAGAAGTTTCACACTAACGAAAGACAATACAATCTATCTCGCAACAGGAAGTGTTGGCAAGCCACACAGCGAATATCACGAAGATAATGATATCGTTGACTATATTGGATATGGAAAAGCTGTTCAGTATGAGGGTCAACCAGCAAATAATCCTCATACTGGCGAAAGTCTTATACGCAAAAACGATAACTCATGCCTCATTGATACAAATAATAATAGTGACGATTTTATTACTACGAATAAGCCAACACCGACAAATAGTCGCGGCGAGGCTGATAACGACCCCGATGAGGAGACTTCTATCATTGATTATGAGAAATTTGGTATCCACCTCAATGAAATCTTTCCTAATCCGAAAGGGAGTGATAAGAAAGGTTATGAATTTATAGAAATAATAAACACTGGATCACAAAAAGTAGATATCTCAGCATGGGAAATTGAGACCATATCCAAAAATGGAGTCTCCAAAAGAAAGACGCTTTCTGATATCAATAAAGAAAACATGCAACTACTTCCTGGAGGTCTTCGAGATTTCCCATTCAGCCTTACAAATTCCTTTTTTACTATACGTCTCTACGCACCTGACGGTAATCTCATAGATGAAACAGCGTATAACAACGCAAAAGAAGGAAAATCATGGAATTATCATAAAAATAACTGGTATTGGACAGAGCCAACGCCTGGTAGAAAAAATCAGGAAGACCCCCAGACGAAAGACTACCCGCGTATCCGCATCAATGAAATTCTTCCAGATCCCCGCTTCAATGAACAAAAAAATGAATTCATCGAACTCTACAATCCAACAAATAAACCCGTGAAGCTCCGTGACTGGGTTATCAAAGACGCAACAAAAACAGGTCACTATTCTTTTGCTTCTGAGGTTATTCCGCCAATGGGCTATCTTGTGATCTATCGTTCTACGTTTAAATTCGCACTCAATAATACGAGCAAAGAGACTCTATCGCTCATCGCGCCTAATGACAAATTGATCTCAACAATCTCTTATATACGCGCACGAGAGGGACAGTCATTTAATTATCATGAATCACTATGGTACTGGACACAGAAAACGCCCTGGAAGAAAAATGGAGAAAGCCCTCTCACAAAGAATTATCCCTTCATTTTCATCAATGAAATTCTTCCAAACCCTATTGGCTTAGAAAATGAAAATGAATATATTGAACTCTATAATCCTAATAACTATACAGTCTCCCTTAGTGGCTGGGCATTGAGCGATTCCTCAAAAACAGGCCTCTATGTTATGCCTCATGGCACACAAATATACGCACATTCATTTGTTGTTATTTATCGCAGAGATTTTAGTTTTGCGCTCAATAACAGCGGTGGTGAGACAATCTCCCTTCTTGCGCCCAATACAAAAATAAAAAGCTTTGTCTCCTACAAAAAGGCGCGTGAAGAGATCTCTTATAACTTCACTGGCGAGCAATGGCGATGGAGCAAGCATCTTACGCCAGGTCGTAAAAATATTTTTAACAATCTTCCCGAGATCACGCGCTTCGACACTGACAAAAAAGCGTACCGCGATGTTTACGTAAATTTTCGCATTAAAGCCAAAGATCGTGACCATGAAGAATTAAAAGTACGCTGGGACTTCGGCGATGGAAGAAAAAGTTACCTATGGAAAACACGCCATAAATACACAGAGACTGGCACATATGATGTCTCCGTTCGTATTCAGGATGAAAGTGAGGAAATCACCAAAAAATTTCAGGTTTTCGTCAAAAAATATCCACGCAGGAAAGTCTCTATCATAGCGATCCTTCCTAACCCTGCAGGCAAGGATGTGGAAGGCGAATATATTATCATAGAGAATGAAAGTAAAAAGAAGATCAAATTGCGTGGATGGAGTATCGCAACCGGCAGTACAGAAAAGAAACTCGTTAATCATCCTATCAGAGAGAAAATTACAGCTCAAGCACAGACATCGCAGAAAGTTACAAGAAAGCATGCCGCAATAACACTCCCCAATAAGAAAGGCGTCGTTGAGCTTCGTCGCCCTGATGGATCAACAGCTGATACCGTCCTCTACGAACGTGCAACGAGTATCAAAGATGACGTCCTTTACATGAAGATCAATGGTATATGGACGTGGATTGAACCCTTGTCAGCAATGTCAACAAAACTACGATCTTTAGACATCAACGCCTCAAATCAGATCATTGCAACAGCCTTTGCAAATGAACATTCTCTTTCCCAAAGACAAAATGGGTCTATTCTTGACGCGCGCTCAGAGCAGATCACCACAAACCATTTACACATTTCTTCTCTTCGTACATTCTTTGAAAAAATACTCTCATCCCTCACAATAATTCTCCATAAAATACTTATATGGTTTACATAGTCACATGTGCATTTGTGGTTTTTAACCTCATTCTAAAATAAAATTTACTTGATTTACGCATTATTCTGTGCTAATCTAGACAAAGATAAATTTTTAATAAAATGGTACAACTAAGCGTTTCTTTAGTTGTTTTTTTATTCATTATGATCTAATCTCTCCACATCCCTTACTATGTCCGGACATAATAAATGGTCTACGATCAAACATCGCAAAGGTGCCCAAGATGCAAAGCGGGCGAAGATCTTTTCACGTCTTTCGAAAGGATTGATCATCGTAGCACAAGCAGGTGGGAGTGACCCAGAAATGAATGCTTCGCTCAAAATTGCAATCGATCAAGCGCGACGAGAAAACATGCCAAAAGATAATATTGATCGTGCAATCAAGCGCGGAAGCGGCGAGGGAAATGAAACTAAGATCGAAGAAATGATCTTTGAATCCTACTTTCCTACGCAAACTGCTAATGTCGCACTTCTCATTCTTTGTGCCACAGATAACACAAATCGCACTATAGGGGAGGTCAAGTCAGAAATTAAAAAAAATGGTGGAAAATTTGTTCCAAGTGGCTCCGTCAACTTTCAATTTGAACATGTTGGCCACATCATCATCGAAAGTGATGACCAAGAGGCGGCTGAGCTTACAGCAATTGATGCGGGAGCACTAGACGTCCAACATGACAATGGTCACATTCTCGTTGTCACAGAGCCAAATAAGATCCATGCGATACAAAAAAAACTCAGCAACGACAATCTGACGATTCTCAGCACAAAATTAATATATACACCAAAACAATCAATTAGACTTTCTGCTACAGACCAAAAAAAATATGAGAACTTTTACGATATTATTGATGATCATGACGATGTACAAGAGATCTATGATAACGTAGAATAAAACTAACCATTAGCTTTATCTCTATGAAATGCGTACTTGGCATTGACCCTGGCACAGCAACAGTTGGGTGGGCTGTACTAGAGAACACGCCACAAATACCGACAGTCATTGCTTATGGACATATTGAAACGCCAGCAAATGACCCAATGCCCGAACGCCTCCACATGATCTATACTGATATTAAGAATCTTATCCAAAAATACCACCCATCAGATGTTGCCGTCGAAGAACTCTTCTTTTTTAAAAATCACAAAACCGTTATTACCGTCGCTGAAGCCCGTGGCGTTATCCTCCTCGCTGCACAGCGTGCCCACTGCTTCATTGGAGAATATACGCCACTACAGATCAAGCAAGCCCTGACAAGCTATGGTCGTGCTAATAAAAGACAAGTGCAAGAGACAGTTGCTTCAGTCCTGAAGCTTGATAAGATCCCAAAACCTGATGATACAGCTGATGCTCTTGCAATCGCTCTCTGTCATATAAATACGAAAAAATATACTCAACTAATCAATCAATAATTCACTATTATGGATCAATTAAATGTTCACATTGTGATTCAACAATTCGCCAATAGCGGAGTACCGATGGAAAGTATTATTCTTTTATTACTTTTTCCACTTATTGCAACATTTGTCGCTCTTTTGCGCAATATCGTAGGCATTAAGACCTTTGGGATCTACACTCCGACTATTATAACGTTTGCTTTCTATCAAATGGGTCTCAAATACGGCATCGCCGTCTTTTTGATCGTCATTATTGTTGGCATGGCAACGCGATTTTCACTCAAACAATTTCGTCTACTCCCACTACCACGCACAGCAATCAACTTAACTGTTGTTACTCTTGCCGTCCTTCTCTCACTTGTCTTCGGTGGATCACTCCAGCGAACAGGCTTCGCAGCAACTGCGATCTTTCCACTCTTGATCATTATTTCTCTTGGAGAAAAATTTGTCGCTGTCCAGATAGAAAAGGGTTCAAAGCAAGCGCTAATCCTTGCAACTGAGACACTTATCGTTGCAATTGGAGGATACTTCATTCTTAGTTGGGACGTATTGCATGTTTTTATTGGACAATATCCATGGGTTATTCTTCTCGTTATTCCCTTTAACTTTGCGCTTGGGAAATGGACAGGTCTCCGCGTACGAGAATACCATCGCTTTCGTGATGTCATTAAAAAAATTCAGTAAAGAATACTATGTTTTCTTATTTTACAGCAGGAGGCAAAATACTTGGGATGAATGCACGTAACCTCCATTATATTCGCCCGCACAATCTTAAGCGTGCAATTCGCATTGCAGATGATAAACTACTATCCAAAAGAATTCTTAATCACGCCGATATTCCAACGCCAAAACTCATTGCGAAGATATCATCGCGTACATCATTAGAACATTTTGACTGGGGAATCCTCCCAAATAGTTTCGCTCTCAAGCCAAATAGAGGACTTGGTGGCGAGGGCATCATCGTTGTTTATGGACGGAAGAAAGGACAAAAAGATGTCTGGGTAAAATCCAGCGGTTCAGTCGTCACACTCGATGACCTGAAAAATCATATACAAAATATCCTTGATGGCGCTTTCTCCCTTTCAGGTGTCCCAGACACTGCTTTTTTTGAAGAGCGCATCACACTTGCAAAAGAATTTCGTCCGTATGCCTATCGTGGTATTCCTGACATCCGCGTTATTGTCTATAATGGCGTCCCTGTGATGGCGATGCTCCGACTCCCGACGAAGGAATCTCATGGCAAAGCAAATCTTCAGCAGGGTGGCGTTGGCGTTGGTATCGACCTCTCTACGGGCACAACAACGACAGCAGTCCAAGGAAAATCAAAGGTAATCGAATACATTCCTGGTACACGTCTTCTCATTTCTGGCATTAAGATCCCCTATTGGAAAAAGATTCTGCAACTTGCTGTAGAGGCTCAAAGAGCATCAAAACTAGGATTTCTTGGTGCTGATATTGCGATCGATCGTACGTATGGACCAGTATTTCTTGAACTTAATGCAAGACCGGGCCTCTCGATTCAAGTGGCCAACCTTTCCGGCCTCAGACGACGCTTAGAGAGAGTCTCTGGTCTCAAAATCAAAACAATTGCTCGTGGCATTGCTGTTGGGGAAAATCTCTTCGGTGGCGAAATCGAAGAAGAACTTGAAGTGACTTCAGGGAAAAAAGTCATCGGATCCATTGAGCAAGTAAAATTAATTAGTGAAGATGAAACAGAAATCGAAGTAGAAGCGAAAATTGATACTGGCGCCTATTCCACATCAATTGACATAGAACTTGCAAAACAACTAGGCTTCGAAAAAACGCTTACGGCCTTTGATAAGATCGATCTTTCTATGTATGATTTACAGTCAGCAAATGAAAAAGACCTAAAGAAAGAGCTCTTTGAGAAACATTCTTCCAACGTGCCACATTTGAAAGATGTTGCGATCGTCTTTACAGCAAGTGGCGCGACAATTCGACCAATCGTTCACATTCAGTTTGTCATGGATAAAACGACGATTGATGCAAAGGTAAATATCATCGATCGAAGTGAGCTAAAATACCCCATGATCATCGGCAAAAGGAACCTCCACAAATTCCTCGTAGATGTAAGCAAATAACCTATAAAATATGATTCGAAACATTGTTATAATGTATAGCGGCAGTGATTGGAATAAAAAAACGCCTTTTAGTGAAGGAGGCTCGGCAACAAAAAAATCATTTGAGGACTGGTATGTGCGGGCTAAAAAATATGACATTAAATTCTATCGTGCATCAATCGATTGGTTTGACATGACAAAAGGAGCCTTCCTAAAATCATGGACATTTGAAAATGGTGAGTGGATCAAAGTAAATGAACAAATTCGACCAGTTGTCATTTATGATAAAACTGCTGGCAAATATGACAATGAAACATTTGAAGAAAAAATGGGGATCTTCAAAAAGATTCCTATTGTAAATCATCCTCTCTTCCGCACAATTACAAATAATAAGCTCTCACAATATATGTTATTCGGCAAATATATGCCGACAACCTGTTTTGCTAATAATAAAAATGAGCTTAGAGATGCTTTAAAAAAAATTAAAGGCTCACAAATAGTGGTCAAACCACTTCATGGCTGTGGCGGATTTGGTATCTTCATTGGCAGTAAAGATGCAAGCCTTAACGAAAAACTTCCCTATCCAGTCATTGTGCAAGAATTTATCACAAGTACAAAAGGCATCCCTAATTTCTCGCAGCAAGATGAAGTTTCTGACCTTCGACTTATCTACACTGATCATAATCTCGTCTATGCTCTTTCACGGATTGCACAGAAAGGATCACTCTTTACTAATTTTCATCAAGGCGCAACAGTTGCATTAGTACCAAATGATAAAATACCAGAAAGCGTGAGCATTATTTCACAATCAATTGTTAAAAGGTTATCATTATTTCCACATGCCAACTATTCTTTGGATTTTATATTTGATGACAATGGAAAACCAATATTCGTAGAAATGAATACAACTCCAGGGTTTGATCTTCTTCATATTGTTGGCACAGAACAAATAAAAAAAAGGAATATCGAGCTTTTTATTAATACTGTAAATACGATTACCCAATGAGGGCCTCTCACCTAAAAATTGCCATAGTAGCACCACCATTCGGGTCGACTGGTGGCCCAGAAATAGCAACTCAGAATCTCGTAGATGGACTTTTAGAACTTGACCAAGATGTCACTTTATTTGCCCCAAGTGATTGGAAGACTAAGGCTGAACATATCCATACTCTCCATCGTAGTTTATGGAATATGAAAGATTTTCTAACGCAGAACTCTCTTGTGCGTAATAATTATCGCATTTCAAGCCAATTAAAACCATTGTTATATAATAGCAAATTCGATATTTTCCATTTTAACAGCTCTTATTACGCCTATGCAGCTGGTATTCATCTAAAGTCACCGCATATACTCACACTTCACAATAGAATTAAGGTCTCTTCGCAACTCGACCAGATCAATGCTGCAAATTTTCATATCGTAGCAGTCACTAAATCACAAAAAAAGAATTATAAAATCTCAAGTGTTATTCATCATGGCATACCAATCAAAGATATTAAACCAAACTATGCTCCAATAAATTCATATCTGATCACGATCGGTCGCATAACTGACCAAAAAGGAATTCATATTTCAATAGAGATCGCAAAAAAAGCCAAGAAAAAATTGATCATCATTGGTCGCATAGGTAATAGTGATGATCGTCAAAAATATTTTAAAGAAAAAATCTTGCCCTATATTGATAATAATCAGATTGTGCATATAGAAGCCGTCTCACGAGAAGAAATCCATACTTATCTACGTGAAGCAGAGGCTCTCTTATTCCCAATAACCAAGCCAGAGACGTTTGGACTTGTAATCGCAGAATCTCTTGCGTGCGCTACGCCAATTATCGCATCTAGAACTGAACCTCTACCTGAGATCTTGCCCGCTGACAAAAACATTGCAGTCCTTTCTGATAATATCAATGAATTAACTCAAGCTGCGAAAAATACTAGTTCTTTCAATCGAAAACAATGTCGTCAATTTGCAGAGAAAAACTTCGACAATGTCACAATGGCAAAGAAATATCTCAAACTTTATACTAAGTTAGTAGCACATTGAGTATTCCCGCT
>JAUVJK010000031.1 GCA_030592425.1 Candidatus Moraniibacteriota bacterium | reverse complement strand
ACTTTTTTTGTCATATTGTTGTTGTTAGTTCAATTCTGTCTTCATCTTAGCATTCCCACGACATTAGTCAATTTTGATCTTTGCGCGTAGAGGTAAATGATCGGAGAAGCGGGCGCTTGTGAGGACGGCTTGATCCTCAACTGTTAGCGCTTTTGAGACAAAAATATAGTCGAGTGTGCGTGTTGGATTCCATGAGGGGTAATTTTCTGCAAAGGGAATATCTTGTAATTGTTTGGTAATCGGTACGAGTTCATCGTGATCTATTGTATTGAAATCACCTGCAAGGATAATGTGTTCATTTTTTGTTTGTGCGATGATTTTACTGATCTTTTTTATTTGTAATACGCGATCTTTTTTACTCAGACCCAAATGTGTGACAAAGTACGCGACAGCTGTGCCGTTCACATCGAGTTCACAAGAACCCAGAAAACGTGACTGTCCAGCGCCTGGCAAGCGATGTTCTTGCAATCGTTTGATCGGGTATTTGGACATGATCGCGTTGCCTTGATTGATAATTCCCCGCACGCGATGTGTTGCAAAAAATCGCACATATTTGAGACCAGTACGCTTTGCGAGATATTGCATGTGATCGATCCCTCCGCTACGAAAGGATATGCCCTCGATCTCACTGAAAGAGATCACATCAAGTAATTCATCATTGATAAAGCGCTTCGTTCTATGTGCAGCACGGAGAGAATGCGGAAAAAAATAACGCCACGAAAGAAGTGCATAATGCCACCATCCTTTAGTTGCATTCACGCCACACTGGAGATTACTATGTGCAATTGTTAGGCTCTTCTTTTTCATGATCTTGTTCATCTACTGAATATTTCCTATATTAACATCCTCTTTTCTTTCTGTCGCTTCATAAGGAAAAGCCCTCTGTACAAAATATACAGAGAGCTTCCGAACAAGACACTACTATAGAATTTTAGCGGTTTCCTCCCTGTCCACCGCCACCGTTTCCACCACGTCCACCCTGTCCACGTCCACCCTGTCCGCCGACGTTTCCGCCTCCACCTGATCCGTGTTCTTGTTCCCCTGCAAGCATCTCATCAATTTCTTCTTGTGTTAAAAATTGTGCTTCATACGTCAAACCCTCACGCTCTAATTGTCGATTGAATGCGCGCATATGATTACGGGAGCCTCGCAACAAATTTTCATAGGCAATGCGGATATCTTCACTCTGCGTTTCTGCCAGAAGATCCTGTAGGTCTTTGATATCGAGGTCTTCAATTGTCATACCAACGATGAAAGCATCGCCAACTGATACACTTCCTTGTACTACAAGATCATCATAAAGTTTTTGCATTTTTGGATCCGTAAAAACACCGATTGTATCATCTTTCACGGGATCCTCGAGATCATAGCGATCGATCAAATATTTCACTGTATCCGTGTGTGTTTGTTCACTCGATGCAATGTTACTGAAGATCCTCTCACCCCACTTATCATACAGTGTAAGATAAACGTCTCGCGCCAATTTTTCTTCTTCACGCATCAAAATTAACCCATCTTCTTCTGCTTGTGTCAATGTTCCGACAGGAATGTTATCCATAAGATCTCGTGCATGTAAATTATCAATTAGTGCAACATATTCCTCTTGCACACCTGCGACCTGTGATGCTGTCTGTACTTCATCACTCTCTGTCACTGTTCTCTCTATACCCGTACAGCCAGAAAGGATAACGATTGCAGCAAAACTTGCTACTATATATTTTGTCATAATAATTTTCTCAATAAATTAATACTTTTTACACTTCCTATTACGCATTATACAATAATACCTTTCATTCTTCCACATAGTCATTCTTCATTCCTCATCTGCACATGATCGACAAATCCCAAAAAGCTCAAATGTATGGTCTGTGATTTGTGTAAATGTCACACTTTGGCAAAGCGCCTTCTTCACTATTGGTGCGAGATCACACCACGGAATATCCTCAATCTTTCCACAACGCTCACATGTGATGTGATGATGGTCAGCACGTGTTGCAAGCTCATAGTGTGCATGTGTATGACGTAGGTCAACACGACGAACAATGCCTTTCTCTTGGAATGACTGCATCATCCGATACACTGTTGCCGTATCGATCTTTTGTTCGCCTATTCTTTTCTGTAAAATAGCAATACTCAGAGGTTTATGCTCTTTCTCTAATACTTTTAACACAGCGATACGCGTTGGTGTTGCTTTGAGACTGGCTTTGTGAAGCAATGTCACAAAATAATCAATTTGTTTGTCTTTGATAAGTATCATAGCGTTTTAATATCATTTGCATACAGCATACTCTAAATGCAAATCTTTTGCAATTACTTGACAAGTATCTTCTACTACATATAATAATAGTATAAATTAGTTTTAAAGTCCTATGCTTTCCATGATCTTACTCTGTGCATTTATCGTCATGCTTGCCTCTTTGATCGGCGTTATTTTTGTATGGAAGGGTTTTGGGAAATTTCTAGAGAAAAGAGCTCAATACCTTACAACTTTTTCTGGTGGCGTCTTCCTTGTTTTGATCTACGCGATGGTCACAGAAACTTTTCATCTCGCAACATCACCATGGATTGCAATTGGTAGCATTGCCTTTGGTGTCCTGATCATCGAAGCCGTTACACGCCTTATCCCTGCAGGACATCATCATCATACACTTCCACCAAGCTGTAACAAAAAACACTCACATATCGATGCGCGCCGTATGCTCTGGAGTGACAGCTTTCATAATCTCGGTGATGGTATCCTCCTTGCCGGTGCATTTATGATTGACGTCCATATCGGAATTGCTGCAACGATCGGTATCTTCCTCCATGAGATCGTGCAAGAGATCTCAGAATTTTTTGTCTTGCGCGAAGCTGGCTATTCGACAAAGCGAGCTCTTGCCTACAATTTTCTCACATCAAGTACAATTTTGATCGGTGTCCTACTCGGTGTTACATTCGCTTCGATCGAATCTTTCATAGCCCTACTCATCGGATTTGCTGCTGGTGGATTTATCTATGTACTTTTCCGTGATCTCGTGCCACACGCAGTGCACAGCTCACGGGAAACACATACTGAATGGACGCATGTCTTTGTTTTTATCATCGGCATCAGCACAATGATCCTTGCAAACTCATTCGTACCACATTCCCACGAACATGATCACATGACAGCCGAAGAAGACCATGACGAAGAAAATCATAATACAAACGAGATACACACAACTGAGCAATTAATGAACGACACATCAATAAATCAAGAAAATAGCAGTGACCCTTAGCCTTATCGGCAGTGCTATTGCACGCAAACTCATAAAACGTGGTGATCGCACGATCTTGATCGATAACTTCTTATTATAAATCTCTCCACAGAGAATTCCAGCAAAAAAAACAGAGTCATAAAGACTCTGTTTTTTATATGCTAACCCTTCCCGAGATCAAGCTCATCGTCGATACGGATCTGTGCAACAAATTCATCGACTTTCAGTAAGAAATATTCCTACTGAGATACCTCAGTAGGAGTATTATCGCACATTTTATAATGTATATCCAATAACGAAAAGGTCTATGCTTCAGAAATAATATCAAAAACGCCTGCCTTTGCACTTCCCGTGATTGTAAAAGCATAAACTCTTTGCGCGATTCCCTTGGCGATAAGTTTCTTCGCCGTTTCATTGAGAGTTGCACCAGAGCCAGTCACATCATCAATCAACAAAATATTTTTATACTTTTTCTTACTCTCCACGACAATTGTTTTCTGCGCATTTAGTTTTCGATCTTCTACTTTTTTCAAACTTTTTTGTTGTACTGGTACTAGACTAGTCTCTTTGGTCAGTATAATTCTGTCACATGAAATCTGCAATTGTTTTGCGATAAATGTCATCAATTGCGTTTTTCGTACAACAGTTGGTGGAATATAGCCAATACAATCAATATCATATTGCTTGATTATATGCGTCGCACCCCCTTGCATTTTTTCAACGATAGACATCATCAAAGCAGTATTAGTCTGACCTGATTTGGCAATACGCACCATCTGACTCAAATATGTTTTACCAAAAACTGGCAGCGCATCAAAATCACAATGAAACAATTTTTCTATAGCGACATCTTCATTAAAAATATGCGTCAATTTTTCTGTTGCATCAATCAATAGGATATTTGCCTTTTGATCATAGTATTTATTTCGTACATTGATATATTCCTGTGCAAGATTTTCAATATCTTTGCGGCCAGACCTTGTTTCTGCCCAATACATAAAACCCTTCACTCCTTTAAGAAATCTTCCCTCTGGTGTCGTAAAAGCATAATTTTTTTCAATGATCTCCCTCTGCTCTCTGGAAAACAATCCGTTCTGAGTTTCCTTCACATATACATAGATGATCTTTCGTGGTGGCGTACCTATTTTTTCAACAACGCCGTCATCCACGAATTGCTTCATATATTTTTTCGTTGCACTATCTCCGATATTCCACGCACGTGCGAATTCTTCAATCGTCATCTGTTCAATATATGTAAAAAGAAATTCTAGAGCATCATCAGTAATTGCAAGCTTGTATTTTACATTTCTTCCTTGTTCTGCCGTCTTTTTCAAAATACTATCCTTTACAAGGAAATGCAGATTCTTTTTGATACCTTCACGAGAAAGAGAGCTTTCCCCTTCAATATCAGAAATAGCAAAAACGCCACTTTTTACCAAAGTGTCACTAATAAGCTGATAATTGTCATTGTCTGTCTTCATAGTACCTATTATACTATACTTTGATTAACTTGTGAATAGCAATATAACCGCTCTATATAGGCAATTTCCATAATACCTATTATACTATGGAATTAATCCACGCTATATTGCTTTATTATGACTTGTTTAAGTCATAATCCATAGTACCTATTATACTATGGATTCTATCGTAATAATGGCAACAATTCATACCAAAAAACAGGATTTTCATTATCCTGTTTTTTATATGCTAACCCTTCCCCAGATCGAGCTCATCGTCGATGCGAATCTGTGCGACGAAGTCGTCGACGTGAGAGACTAAGACCATTGCACCTTTGTATTCATCAAGTGCTTTGGCGATGTGTGGGATGTGACGGAAATTGATATGATTTGTTGGCTCATCAAGGATCAGGAGACCTGGCGCCAAGAGTACAAGCTGTGCAAAGGCAACAAGTCCTTTCTGTCCTTCAGAGAGACTACCGATCTTACTATCCATAATGTCACGCGTGATGAGAAATCCTGATGCAACGCTTCGCATGCGTTCTTCTTCTTGGATTTGCATCACATCCAATAAGGAATCGAAAACCTTCGCATTGAAATCAAGTGTTGAAAAATCCTGCCGATAATAACCGACACGAACGCCTTCCAAAATATGCTCACCGCGTTCTTTCCCCTCTGCGATACGTTCAAGTAGTGTCGTCTTTCCAATGCCATTTGGCCCTTTGAGCAATAAATGCTGATTCTTTTTCACAATCTTATCTACTGGCATCGTGATCACTTTTTGCCCTTTCATGATCGAAACCTCTTTCAGTGTAAGGATATTTCCTGTAATGTCCTCTTGCAGTGGGATCTCAAAGGAACGAATGGTTTTATCATCTTGACGCACACTTACCTTTGACGCTTCCATCTCTGCAACCTCGTTACGAAGTTTCTTCGCGAGGAGACGCATTTTTCCACCTTTGTTCTGAAAATAATTGATCTTTTCTTTATTATCACGGATCTTTTTCTCAAATTGTGCGTTCTTTGCGCGTTCTTTTTCGACACGCACTGCAATTTCTTCTATTACAACATAATAGTCACCAGCATATTGCTCAACTGTGTGCGTATAAATATCGAGATAGAGCACGCCGTCCGTAAATGTATTGAGAAAATCTGCATCATGCGAGATCACGATACACGTCTTTTCGTACATCATGAGGAATGTCATGAGATGCCCGATTCCATCAGCATCCAGATTATTTGTCGGTTCATCTAAAAGGAGAATATCAGGTTCTTGAATCAGCGCTGATGCAAGGAGAAGACGCGCTTGTTGCCCACCAGAAAAGTCTTCAACTTTTTTATCAATTGGGACTTCAAGATTTACGATCTCAAGATATTCTTTGATCTTTCGATCAAGTTCATAGTCTTCACCATCAAAATATTGATCAAAAAAATCACGCAACGTCAGTGATAGACACTCTCGTGGCATCACCTGCTGTGATAATGCGATCTTGAGATCATCATTGATGTTAATCCCTCCAGCGATTGGTTTTTCTGTCCCCATGATCAAGCTAAAAAGCGTACTCTTCCCTGCACCATTTTGTCCCATAAGCGCCACCTTCATCCCCTGCCGTAGAGAGAACGATGCTTCATCAAGCGTGACATAACCACTCTCGTGAGAAAATGAAACATCCTTAAAACGAATTGCAATATCTTGTGAACCCATAATAATAAATTGAATTTAACGTCTCCTTATCCTATATCACTTTTTGTGTTTTGCATAGTACAAGAGCATCCATTGACGCCATGACAAAAGAGCTGTACGATTGCTAAGTCATTATTTTGTTTTTTAAAAATATAGTGGTATTCTTTTCACCCTCATCAAACCGTAGGAGGTAAATGAAATGAGGAAGGAAAATCTACAGGGCTTCATGGTTGTAATTGGAGCACTGCTCATACAGATGTCCCTCGGCGCAATCTATGCGTGGAACGTCTTCACACCCACACTCAAAGATGCTGGCTGGTCAACAACACAAACACAATTCCCGTTTACTGTTGGCCTTGTTACTTTTGCGCTTGTAATGATCTTTGCTGGTCGCAATCTTCACCGCTTTGGTCCACGGAAACTCACAATCGCTGGGGGTCTTCTCTTGGGAACTGGCTATGTATTTGCTGGAGTCTTTGGTGGCACATCATTTTGGCCCGTCCTCATTGGCATTGGTATACTTGGTGGAGCTGGTATTGGACTGGGTTATGTTGTTCCAATTGCCGTTGGTATGCAATGGTTCCCTGACAAAAAAGGTATGATCACTGGTGTTGCCGTAGCAGGATTTGGACTTGGCGCTATGATCTGGGTAAAACTTGCTGGTTCATGGGGAAATTTTCTCGTGGCATATGGCATTGGTAATACTTTCATGATCTATGGTGGACTTTTTGCACTAACAGTTATGATTGGTGGTATCTGGATGAAGTTTCCCGCACATTTCAAGGCACCTATCGATAATACATCTGTGAGCAAACTTGATTTTAATAGTCAGGAAATGCGTCGCACCAATCAATATTGGTCGATCCTTGCAACATTTGCCATCGGTGCAACCGCTGGACTTATGTGCATTGGACTTATGAAACTGTTCCCTGGAAAAGCTCTTAGTGCTTCTGGTTTCAGTAAGGAACAGGCGAGCGCAATTGCAGGTACAGCCATGGTCGTCTTTGCACTCGCAAATGCAGCGGGTCGCATTGGCTGGGGAAAGGTTAGTGATTTCATCGGACAAAGAATCCATTGTGATCAAAGTGGTCGACGCATTTCTATTGTGATCATGATGGCAACACAGGGACTCTTTGTTTCTATATTTCCTTTTATCGCAGATCAACCATGGCCATTGTATGTTGTTGCAGCCCTTATCGGTTTCAACTTTGGTGGCAACTTTGCACTTTTTCCGGCAATCACAACTGACACTTTTGGACATAAGTTCTTCGGATCAAACTATAGTTATGTCTTCTTGGCATATGCTGTTGGTGGGACTGTCGGACCAATGCTTGGTGGTTATCTTGGAAGCATGGGAAATTATGAACTCGCATTCCTTATCACAGGCGTTATGAGTCTTGTAGCTGCTACGATCATCTTTACCGTTAATGCACCCGTAAAAAAGACGGCAAAAGAAAAAGTTCACAATGATGGACTTGTCACACTCACTGAATCGGCTAACACTTAACGTATAAGCAACGCTGCCGCATGCATCTCAACAGAGATACGTGCGGTTTTTTTGTGAAATTAAAAATATTTGACGAAAGAAGTCTTGCGCCATACAATATCAACACAGTAAACATGTGGAGATCGTACATTGACAACTTTGAAAGAAAACGGCATTAATTATATCGAGAGAAATAAACGAATCGGTCGACGATGGATGGTCATCAGTATCATCATGCTACCAATCATCGGCTATCTCATTGCACCATACCTCTCAACAACGAACGATATCCTTGCTACTTTATTCATTCTTTGGTGTACAAGTACGTTTATTTTTCGTCAGCGTCTGTACGGACGCGTAATGATCGCTAGCGATCGATGTATGGAAAGGCCTTTTTCCTTAGCGACTGGCATCACCATATGCTTGAGCACTGGAATCCTAAAATATACGCAAGGCCCGTCAACACCAATTCTTTTTGTGATATTCATAAGTATCACACTAGGTATTGGAATATTCTTTCTCTATATCGCATTGCGAGAAGGTCCTGTATATGGATGGCATAACGCCTGACAATATTTTACCAACTCAATAAATACATTTCCTCCTACCCTGCAAAGACATTTATCTTAGCAGGGTTTTTTATACAAAAAAGAATTCTCTATTTTTTCGGTAATGTGCTCACGCCCCAAATGAGTTTGAACCATGTACGAAAGGAGTCTGCGAGTTTTTGATTGATAATGACGGTTATTGTATAATCCTCATTAATTTCAGCATTTTTATTATCCGTAAGAAAAACAATATGATCACCAAAGACTTCAAAAGCAGAATGCGATTCAAAGCCCTTTGGAAGAAATTTATATTTTGGTTTCAAAAATTCAATAACTTCTTGAGCATCTTCTCGTGCGTCCGCATCAAATAAAACGTGAAAATGAATTCCTTTTTTTGCAGCAGCAGTCGTCATTTGAGTTGCAAATTTTTTCAATTTTGGATGCGCCCATACACCCTTGCCAGCCATAATATAATCATCCTGACCAACACGAATAATATCGCGCATATATGCCTTCCATCCTTCTATGCCTCGAAGGATATATGTCGCCTCTTTCTGAGGAACTTCTTGGTACAGTCTCTCAAGCTCCGGTAAATTTTTTTCTAGATCAGATTGATGCTCTTCGATCATTTCCGCAAAGCGCGATGGCGGGACGGCTTGGTATCGATTTTCTTTGCTCTCCAAGATCTCAAATACAAGCCCCTTCTCTAAGAGACGATTCAGTGTATCGTACGTATTTCTACGGTGTACGCCGGATTCATTGGCAATAGCACCAACGCTAAGTTCCCCTTCACGCAACAGCGTCTCATAGATTCGTGCTTCATTTTTTGCAAGACCAAATGATTGGAGGAGTTCTGTGTGTTCCATAAAAAAATCTTCATAATTAATTATATTGTGGTGATATCTACCACTATGGAGTCGTATTGGCCACTCGTACTATATCATCTATACTAGACATCGTCAAATGATATTTCATTTGATACTTGTACTTTTCTAACCCGAGGAGATTATTATGCGTATCATCGTTCTTTT
>JAUVJK010000066.1 GCA_030592425.1 Candidatus Moraniibacteriota bacterium | reverse complement strand
CCTTCATCAAAAATTTCATGCTCCGTAAGACGCTTGCATTCTATACTGTTATTATCACACTTTTTGCTATTATTTTTTCATCTCTTAATAATGCGTTCTTTCGCAATGTCGGCAAAGCGCTCTTTGGCACAACCTCCGAAACAACAGCAGATACAACACCTTTACTAGTGCAACTCTTTACTGATGTATTTGGCAATCTCCAGACACTCACACTCTATGGCATGCTACCCTTTATTTTGATCGGAATTCTGGGTATTGCATGGGCATTTTATCGTAAGCATTGGCGCGTTCTTATTGTCCTCTTTATGACACTTCCTGCATTTATTTATATCTTTGATGCCTTTATCAGCGCAGATCATCCATGGATGCTTCGACGTTATATCTTTGCCGTCATCCCAACACTTTTCTTTTTTACGACACTTTTTTTCTCCTATTGGTCCCGCTCCAAAAGACCACGACTCATGCAAATTTCTGTGATTATTCCTTTTTTTATCACTGCAATCGTTCTCTATAATCTCAATATCACAGCGCCATTCTATACGTATTCTGAACACCGCAATCTCCCCAATGAGATCAAAGAATTTGCGCAACATTTTTCTCCAAATGATCTCATTTTGATCGATCGTGGTGCAACAGGTGATCCATGGGCAATGATGGATGGACCGCTTCGTTTTGAACATGATCGCAATGCTGTCTATTTTTTCAATCCTTCTGACTATGCACGCCTTGATACAACGTCCTTTGATACAGTCTACCTCGTCGTCCCTGGCGATCAAGAAGATTTCTATTATGAAAGTGTCCTTGGTGACCAACTCAATTATGATACGAAATATATGATCCGCACCAATCGTATTACACCGACAACATCTCTTAATAATATCGCTCCACGCGAAGAAATTATAACGCGTGGCGTCATTTTTACCCTTGATCAATAATTTATGCCACATTGTGATCTTACAAAAAGTATCTCACTTCCAAAAAAACAGCGGAAAAGATATACGCTACTCCGTATTCTTATGGTTATTCTTTTTCTTGCTGGTATCAGTTATTTTCTCTCCACACTCTTTTTTCCGACTGCTTATTTCTCTTATGATGACACGATCGATTCTCTGGCAAATACGATCAAAGAACCCCGCACAAAAGACGATATCACATCTTTTGATGTTGCGCTTTCTGGTACACATGACCGTGCAAAGATCGTGATCAACACCGAAGAAGACCTTGCTGGAAAGAATATTCTTATGCGTAAGTCATTTGCCGCATTTCTTTCACCTATCACGACGCTATCATTACCCAAACACGCAGAGTCTTTTGAGAATAACGGTATTTATTATCTCGAGGATGACACAATAATTTATCCATTGGTCTCTTACCAAGCTGCACAGAGTTATCTTCGTAATAATGCAACACTAGAAAGAAAAGTTTTATCTCAATCGTCAGAAATTTCTTCACAGACGCGTGGATTTTCAAGTGGATCTCTTCTTTCATCTAATAGTGGTATTTATGTGATCGATGGTATTAAAAAGCATGCAATCGATGATGAAGAAACATTTCTTGCACTTGGCTATAACTTTGATGATGTGATCAAAACAGATAGCGAAGAACGTGGCGCACACCAAAAAGCAAAGATCTATACAATCAGTGCGACACATCCGACAAATACTTTTTTTACAGCCACTGACACCGATACCACTTTTCATTATGATGGTACAAACTTGCGTACAGTCGATGTGAACACTATCTCTCATAAACCAATTACAGTCGATTTCGAAGACCGCAATGAATCAGCAGAGTGCATTTTATCTGCATCAGTATTTTCTCAACACCGTTACACATGTTCTATATCACTCGAAGCGATTACAGATAATGCAGGTAATATCTATCGTTTTTCTCTTCCAGGAACATCATCTATCACAGGTATTTCTACTGCCTTAGCGGCGTCTCCAACGCGTTCAACGATCGACCGACGGATAAAGGAAATGAAGAAAATTCTTAAAGAACAATTCAAATAAAATTATGAAAAATTGTCTAAAAAAAATGTATACACTCCTTCATGCACCAATCCTTTATAAGCTCCTCACCGATCTTTTTGCACTCAGTCTTATCGGTCTTTTTCTCTTTTTGACAGGTGTGATCTTTTTTCCAGAAATCCTTACGCACTATCTTTCAACTGCACTCGTTGTCATGATCGTTATCATGATCTTTCTCACTCTCACGATCATTGGGAAGATCCAACAAAGGCATATGAAAGAATACTTTTCACGATTTCTCTGGATCATCGTTTTCATTTGTGTGACACAATTATTCATCATTACCCTCCTCCCAATGACAGGATGGATCCTCATTACCACGCTTTTCTTTGCTCTTTCGCTTTTTTATCTTTTCTTGACACTTTTCCTTCGTGACACATCTTTATAAATAAGGTGTGCGATCATTTTTTGATCACACTCATTGTTTCTCGCGCACATTTTTCCCATGAGAATTTTTCTTTTTGTCGCTTTCCACGCATGATCAGATCCTCACGGAGACGCTCATCCACAAGGACAGTTCCTATTTTTTCTGCGAGTTCACCTGTATCATTTGCATCAAAAAGAATTGCACCTTCACCAGCGACCTCTATTAATGATGAATTATTCGCGCAGATCACTGGTACATTCGCTGCGAATGCTTCAATAACAGGAATGCCAAAGCCTTCATACAATGACGGAAAAACAAACACCGCAGCATTCTGATAAAGAATGGCGAGGTCCTTGAATCCCATTGTCCCCGTAATAATAATATCTTTTTTATAGGGACTCTGAGCGATTCGCTCATACGTACCCTCCCACAACCACGCTTTTGTTCCTGCAAGTACGAGTTTCATATCTTCATTTTTTTCTCGCACTTTCTCAAAAGCATCGATAAGTGTGGTCAAATTTTTTCGTGGCTGGATCGCGCCTGCATAAAGAATATATTTTTTCTCGACAATATCGAATTCTTCTAAAAACTCCTGCGCCTTCTCCTCTGACGCTTTTGTTTCAAAATTATTCCGATCAAACCCATGATGTACAACAGTGATATTACCTTCGTGCAATTGCGGATAAAAATGTAAAAGGTCTTTTTTTGTCGCCTGCGAAACAGCAATGATCTGATCAGTATGTGCAACAGCATAGTCTGTCAAAAAGTTAATACGACGTAATTCTCGTCGTGGAAAATGCTCTGGAAATAATTTAAATGCAAGATCATGAATCGTCACGATCGTTTTTGTCTTTTTTGGTCGAAAAAATGGCAGTGAATGCATTGGCATCCACAAACGATCTGGTTGATCCTTGGCAAGTGCACGTGCAAAAGAAGTTTGTGTCCATAGAAATGGTGCGCTAACCTCTTTCTCTATGTAATTTTTGAGCTGTGGCGGCGCTAATTGCGGATTATATGCATTTCTGTGATAAAGCGTAAAAACATCCTCTGGACTTATTTTTCCAAGATATTTCAATACATTCAAAATATACACTCGCGTCCCATCAATCCTTGCATGATCAAGATCTGCTGTCTGAATCGCTATTTTCATAAAAATATGCCAAATTTATTATAGTTTTATTTCCCTATTCATCATACCATATCTTTAGCAAAAAAATCCCCCACATGCACGATCAACTCCTTGATCTATCTGTGAATAAGAAAAAATAAGGACTTGACAGTTTGCTAGTATTGTGCTAATATGAAATGTCGTGATAGGAGTTGTGTATTGAATTGATTCAGCACAATGACCTCCATCGATAGTACCTTATAGCTATAGGAGATGACTGTTACATGGTGTAACAGAGTTGACTTATAGTAAACTGGAGAATTACAATGAAAGATTCTAAACAAATTGCAGATTTTGTTTATGCACAAAATAATGGCACACTTTCCGTTTGGCCCACTTTCAACGGAAAAGTGAAAAGTCTCTGCAAAATCACTCACAGCAGAGCAGAAGAACGTCCTTGGACATTTGGAGATCCAAACACATGGAAGGATGAGGACGGAAATGAGCGCATGGATCACACAGTGAAAGGAACTCTTTGCGGTAATTTCAATGAAGGCCATGCGTTTGTGCAACTCTGCAGAGATTTGGGTTATAATGTCCTCCCTGGTGGAGGGTTTGTCCCATTTAGCAATGGCCACATGAGGGATGGATATTTCAATGATGGCGCTCCGTTCAATGAGTACACCGAACGGGAACTCAGCCTGATGCGGTGGGATCTCCCCACCAAAAAAGATCTTGAAGAACTGCTTTAAGAGCAGACTCGTTCAAGACTGACTCCTGATTTGCAACAGCATTTCAGGAGTCTTTAATTTTATAGCATCCTCTACAGAAT
>JAUVJK010000019.1 GCA_030592425.1 Candidatus Moraniibacteriota bacterium | reverse complement strand
ACAACTGTTACTTTCGTAGGGTCATTATCTTTCACTTGCTGATTTGTGATAACAGAGTTACCAACAACATAGGCAATGTTCGTGAAATCCTTTTTTACATTTGTACTTGTACATGTATATGTTTTTGACTGTCCCTTTGCAAGTGCACCGATACTTTTGGCACAACTTGTAGTTACAGGGTCAGTAACAGTAACATTCTTAAGATTTGCTTTTCCATTATTTTTCACAACGATCTCAAAGTTTGCGTTACCACCATATGGTACGGCTTGTGTATCATCTTTATCTTTTGCATCACGTTTGATGATGTCAATTGATGGTGCGACATCCACAGGACGCAAAACCATACAACGTGGCATAACGCTATTAGGATTTGAGCTATCAACATATGCAGAGTGAATTGCTTTCACACTTGTAACTGCAGAACCAACAACAAGCTTTTCATTAACCGTACCACGCCACGTAGCATGAGTCACAAAGTCTTTAAGGTCTTGTGTACGACCTGTTGTTGCAACGACAGTACTACCATTTTTCAATTGTACATGGTAATACTCTTTTGGCTGCGTCTGTTTATCACGTCCATCACTGAAATCTTGCGCCTCAAGAATGATCTTGTACGAGCCTTTTGGGATTGCTGCACTCGCAGTCAAGCTCGGACGATGCAAGCCCGTCTCTGGTCCCGTTGAAAAGATCCACTGATTAGAAGTAATATTCACTTTGATATCACCTGTTTGTGTTGCGATACCACAGGCATTGGCTGTACCAGCCTGTGCAATAGATGGCGAAACAACAAGAACGCCTACAGTAATGACTGCGACGACAAATGCTTGAACTTGTGTGATGAGCTTTTTCATAACTCTATATATTACTACAGCAACAACGAGATAAATCTCTGTGTTGATATAGATCATTAATTTATAAGTTAGTTAACGAATAACTATAGCATATTTGATTAGATGTGTCAATATCTCATATTCCTCAGAGAATTTGAGTTAACAGAGGACTTTAGCATAGAAGGAAATGTTTGTCAAGGGGCTTTAAATCCTTGAATATACATGAAATATGAAGTTTGAAATATGAAATAGGATTTACCAAACAATACAAAAACAGCTCACAGAGCTGTTAGGAATAAATACGAGTATTTATATCAATTTATGGCTTTATTAAGGGAACAAATGAGAATCCGTAGTATTTTGTAATTGTATTTCGTCCCTCTTCCTCTCTTGTAACGACAACAATATCATTCTTCACTGGTAAAACCATTTTTCCACCGATACGTAATTGTGCAACTAATTCTTGTGGTATATCAAGTCCTGCTGCAGAAACAAGAATTTTGTCATATGGCGCTTTTTCTGGGTATCCGTACATCGATTTCACTTCATGAATGTATGCCCATGGTAATTCATATTTTGCTACATTGTCACAACTATACGTGACAAGCTCTGGCACGATCTCCACACCATCAACTGACCCTTCCTCCCCAACAATGTACCCAAGTAATGCTGTTGTCCATCCACTACCACTACCGACGTCAAGAACACACTCCCCTTCTTTCACCGCAAGGAGTTCCAACATGAACGCAACAGTCGATGGCTGCGAGATCGTCTGTCCCCACCCGATCGGCAGGGGACGATCTTCATAGACATCCTCAAAATCCGTATGAGTATTTACAAAATCAATTCGATCGATTGTACGAAGTGCAGCAATGATTGTTGATGCTCGCAATGCAGTGGATTCTATCATTGCATCTACCAACTGGTTATTTGATGTATTCATAGGTCATTCTCCCTTCTTCATTGTTAATTGATAATCATGACTTTACAATCTACATGCACTTTTGACTTGATGATCTTTATAGACTTTATAGACTTTATAGACTAATGTGCGTATACTCTACTATATAATACTCCTTTTCTATGGCAAACATTTCACCAACAAAAATTGAGCCTTTTCACGTTCTGTGGACCTATGCACAAAATACGCTCCACAAAGCATGGACTCTTTTTTGTTCCAATTTTTATAAGATCACGGAATTCCAACTCCTCTTTAAATTGATCTATTTAAGTATTATTTTTTGGGGTATTGCAAAGATCATTAATATCGCGGAAGATCTCATCACAAAATTTACGTCTCATATTGCAATTTCTGAGATCCTTCAACAAACAAAATTCTTTTCTTCACATCAACTTCAAGCTCTAACGATCCTCTTGATCTGGATCATGATCATCCTCTATATCTATTTGATCGAACGCACAGGAATCACATATATGAGCGAGCGCTACTACCGCAATCTCCCCGTATCATTTTTTCATACGTTACGTGTCGCCCTCACACGCACACCACGTGTTGTCTTTGCAAAATTCTATGAACGTCGTATACCGATCCTTCTCATTATTGGACTCTATCTATTACGGGTTCTTTTTGGCTTACTTGATGTTGCACCTGAGTTTCAAAGCATTCTCTTAACAATGCTTTCAATAGGCATCATTCTGATCATTCTCACACTGATTTTCCTTAATGGCTTCACAATCCATGTTGCGTGCCTTGATCACAAAGAGTCTGCGTTACGCTTCAAAAAAACACTACCCTGGTCATTCAATCAAAGACGCTATTTTACACTAACAGTCTTTTATGCTGGCATCATAACATTTGTTCTTTTTATGGTCGCACTATACTGGGTTATTATAAAGACACTCTCGGTTATCTCTACGCCTCCTGAATTCACATCAACGATCCTTTCCTTTCTTATTTCGTTCACGTTCTTTATGATCCTTGTCGTTTGGTCACTCATACGAACAGCACGTACAGATATCACAACAATTCTCTACATTGATGCACGCAAAATACTCCATCGACCAATTCCAGAAGTTCATGTAGCACCACAACACAAACGCCGCCATGCACAAAAACCTTTGACGGGAATTTTCCTCCTATGCGTCTTTATTCTTATCATGAGTATTATTACGATGACGCCAGTTGAATCTAGCGTAACAAACATTTTTGAATTTTTGAAAAGTGTCGCCTCCTATAATGAAACACTTGAGATTCATGAACAGGAAAGGATCTCTCTCCTCGAATCACTGCTCAGCGGACTAAAAGACTGGCTCAAAGGACTCTTCAATTAATAACACTATGTATTCTGCCAATTATAATTCTTTTTTCAAAACGCTCACTGCAATACTTTGCACGCTATAAAGAAAGCTAATCAAAGAGATACTCAATAGTACACCACATATCACAGAGATTACTAGTAAACGAAAAAACCGTCATATCATTTTTATGTGAATGTGACGGTTTTTAAATCTCGAATTATGTACTATTTTACTTGCGACGTGTAAGGATCACTGTAAGAACAACACCAACCGCAAGACCAACTGCTGCTGCGCCGAGAACTGCTTTCTCAGGATTATCTGCAACAAGCTTATTTGCATCTTTGTGCGCCTTTTTTGCGTATGCTTTTGCTTCTTCTGCTTTTGCTACCGCTGCATTTCGTGTATTCTCATACGCTGATACAACACGGTCACGTGATCCAGCAACAGTCGATTCAGTATTATCAATTACTGATTCTACTGTATCGAGGATCGCTTGTTTTTTTTCTTTGTCCATTTGATTATTCTTAATATTAATTAGTTTATGAATTTTTTATTTTTAGATTTCTTCTCGTCCAAAGACAAGCCATCCGATAAATGCTGTAAGACCACCGACGATCACATAACCCCATGCATCTGAAGCGCTTTTTCCGAGAAATTCATTTATAAAATGAACACCACCGACGAGCATAAAGATCATACCTGTCATACCCAAAATACCAAAGAGTACTTTTCGTGTGATCATACGAACTTTCATTTCCGTGTATTCATCAACCGATGTTGTAACATATGCCTTCACACCAGCAAAGAGTTCACTAATGATCATTGCCATGACACCTTGTGTTTGATTTGGCTCTGTATTTTCTTGTACTTCTTGTTCCATATAAGATCTTTCTTTATAAATTAATCAACTTTTTTACTTAGTAATGTAAAATAGTAGATTATCCTTCAATTGTCAAGTATTATAAGTATTTTTATTCTTTAGTTCGGTGTTACATCCATCAAAACGAGATCGGTCGTACCAACACCTTTTGTTGCAAATTTCTTTGTTACTTCAACTGTTGGCACATCACTCATTGCCTGATCATCACTACGGTCAAGATACGTTACAATGACCATTCGACCATCGATTGCGATTTCCTTTATAGTAATACGATCACCCAAGAAATGCGTGTCGAGTGCCGAAAGATAGGTATCATCTGGCTGTTGGATCGTTGCACCAACATAATAAAACGTTCCGCTACCACCTGGATCTTGTGTCAGAACAACACCACCGTCAAGTGTTGCACCACTTCCCTGTTGGAGATCACCTTCCGCCATGAATTCTGTTATTTGTGTTTCAACTTTTGTCGCTGAACCTGGCGCTGCCTCTACGGAAGAACTACCAGCAACAAGCGTCACTTCTTCTCCTTCAATACGGTATGTTGCATTACTGATCCCATCTACTATTTCAGCCGAAACTGTTGTCTCAACAGGCGCGTCGCTACTTCCATCTTCGTACTTCAAGCAATACGGTTCAACTGGCGTCTCACAATACATCATTGTACATGCCATTTGTACGCCATCCTCGCCAACACTACAATTATTACATCCGTCAAACCATGAAACACATCCTTCTGGAATATCGCCAACCGCAACACCGCCGTCAATTCCAGGTGTAGCAACCTCCTCTGTACAGCTGAGTGATTTTCCATCATATTCAAATGTCGCCTCCCCTTGGTGCGTCCAGAATGTCACCGTATCATTGCCATATTTCGCACCAGAACCTGCTTCCATCGCTGGAAGTGTCAAAACTTGTGATTTATCATCAAAATAAATATCAGCTGTCTGTGGCTCTACATCATTATTAAAATCAACGTGGATTTGTTCTCCGCCACAATCATACGCAATCGATGATGGATCTGGATCATTCGTCGCTTCTTTGACACCTGCCTCTTTTGTTGGATCAATATCGCGAACCATATTGATTACGATCAATGCCACAACAATCGCACCACCAATCAATAAAACTTTCTTCATAGTATTTTCTTATAATTAATTATTCTTTAACAGTGATTCAGTATAGCATTGCCCTCCTTTTTTTGTCAAAATATCATGTTTTAGATGTATTCTCCTCAGACTCTAAAGATTCCAATTTTACAATCATCTTTTCATATTCACCCACTTGCGAACTTGTAAGATGTTTTTGTAGCATCGTGAGAACATTCTTTTCAAACCACACTTTTTTTTCTTTGCCACGATTGAAATGTGACCAAACTCCAGAACCTTCAATATCATACTGTGCAAAAAGTGACTGCATATTAACCATTTTATCACACAGTGCCACCATCATAGCCTTCTCTCCTCCCGCTTCGACAGATTTGATGTAATCTTCTTTCTTTTGCTCCCAGTACTTTGTATCATCAAGCTCCGGATCATTGGATACCGCTTTTACGATATCTAGAACTTCTTGACCGCAAACTTTGATAATTTCCTCCTCTGAACATGTCGTATCTTCCAAAAGATCGTGACAAATTCCCGCCAAAAGTGTTGCACGATCGACCTTTCTTTGCAAAAAAAGATCATAGAGCATTTGTGAGATCATCATGATATGAATGATATATTGTTTGCCATCACCTTTTCTTTTCTGCTTATAATGGTAGCGCACTGCAAGATCAAAAGCTTCTGCAACTTGTTGTTCTACAAGCATGCTCGCGCGAAAAATAACACCAATAGAATATTCATAAAGGATATAGTCATCAAATGCATCATAGCGTGTGCGAACTTTATCATAAGAATCAATGTCTTTGTAACGTGCAACAAAAAGATCGCGAGCTTTCATTGAAAGGGCATTGAGGTCATCACCTGTCGTAATTGGTGTCGCAACATCAACTAAACTCTCCTGTCCATGTGTAAGAATATACAATTCATAGTGTGACTTGGACTCTTGTTCGTACTTTTTCATAAAAATTGGATATAATATAAAGAATATGTTTAGTATAGCACCATTCTCTCATTTGCTCGCTATTTTTCATCATGGTATTATTTAGGTAAGAAACGTATTATTTCATTTATATCATAAATAAAGCCTATGAGAGAAGAAACACCACAAGAACAAAATGAACAAAAACATTCCAAATTAGCTTCTAGTATTACACTGATCATTCTTGCGCTGATCATTGCTGCGTTGATCGGCTATGTCGTCTATAATAACAATAAGGATAGTTATCTCTCTTTCACATCACAACAAACACAAATTGATGCACAGGCACAACAATTAGAAGAGTTGGTACAAACGACAGAACAAAATATACAACAACAGCAAGAAGCAATCACTGTAGCGCAACAAAACCTCTCCGAAAAAGAAGCAATCCTTGCTGAGGGCGCAGCACAGCTCGCAAATCAGTCTTGTGAAAATGCATTAGAAACAGCGAAGACACAAAAAACAGTACTCACGAAAGAGATCAATGACATTACGACAATCAGTAAAAGTATTGAGAATAGTCCTGATTTTGCGATTGACGTCTGCCGTCAATTAAATCCTGAACTATCAAAACCAGAGTGTGAAACACGAATCGACACAAAAGCAACGGAGGCTGAATTATCGATCATCGAAATGGAAGCTATCATCACAGATCTTGATGAACGTATTGCAACTGGCTGCACGAGCACCGATGAAGAAGATCCGGTTACTGATACACAAACACCTGAAACATCCGTTGAATAAGACTATCGAGGCAAAAAAAACAGAGGCATATGCCTCTGTTTTTTGATTGCATCGAATAGATTATGCAGTATCACTTTCTGTAAATGACTCTACCTCATCATTCATTACCTCTTCAGGCTCCTCCCCCGCAAATTGCCGTGCTTTCTTCTGTACATCACGACGATATTCACGGTAAAGATCAAGTGCTGTCAGAAATCCAGCGGCGATTACTGGTCCATAAATGAAGCCAAAGAATCCAAAGACAACGATACCACCAAGAGCCGAGATAAACGTAATGATCTCCGGGATCTGTGTCTTCCCGCCCTTGAGCAGCCATCCACGAAGGACGTTATCAACGCTACTGATCACGATCATCCCCCATAGAAGCAAAATAATACCATCAACGATATTTCCTGTAAGGATCAATATGATTGCAGCCGGTACCCAAATAAGCCCAGAGCCAAGCGGCATAAAAGCTGCCACCGTCATTACAACCGTCCAAAATCCAGCTGCAGGGATATCAAGAAACCAAAAGGCAAATCCACCTAAGATACCTTGCGCCATCGCAGCAAGGAAGACACTGATCACCATTTTTTGGGTTGTAATGACGAATCGTTCCATAAATCGTTTACTCAAACTCATATCAAGAGGAATGATCTCTGTCACAACGCCAAAGAAACGCTTGTAATCTGGAAAAAGATAGATCAAGATCAACATAAAAAATGTCAAATTCACAAAAAAGATGACAATGTTTGTTGTAAGAGGCACGATCACATTTCGCAAAAATGTTGTCATTGTATTAACAACCTTTGATACCGTATCCGTCGCACTTGATTCTGCCTCTGCGACAGCTTCTGCAACCAACGGCATATGTCCTTCAACATACTCTACAAGTGCTGTTTGTTCCTCTTCACTAATTTCAATTGAACCAAAATATTGTACAGCTTCAGTCGCTGCATAAACGAAGAAAAGTCCAAATGGCACAATGATCAGTAAAAGAAATGCAAATGATGCAATGACCGAGGACCATATTTTGCTTTTGATCTTCTTCACAAGCCACCTATAAAATGGAAACATCGCGATCACAACGATTAGCGCTAAAAAGAAAAGCCCAAGATACGCTTTCATTGTGATATACATGATCACAGCAAAAAATACCAATAAAACTACTACGCCGACCTTATTCTCTTTTGTAAGTTTCATTATTACGAAAATTTTAATTAATAAAAAAATAATTATTACCTACATACTACCAAATTATAAAGTGTATGACAAAGTACCATAACACATTTTGTACTGTGATACAAGACTCAACAATATCATTCTTTATAACAAAAAAAGTTTTACAGTTTTATATATTGCGCGCATTTCTTAACGACGCTATACTTAAGACTAGAAAGATTTAAACAATTAATTAATCTGATCCATTATGAATCTATTTAAACGGACAGAACACCTCACCAAAAAAATGCGGTACTATGATGTTTCGCTTCTGAAAGGTGCTGTTTTCTTTTCGACGCTCTTTCTCCTCACTACATGGGATTGGTTCCGTGAGTTTGCACTTAGTATCGCATGGTATTGGTATCTCATCCTCGCAATTGCATGTATGATCCCTCTCTTCAAGAAGATGTTCTCTGATGAATAATTTGCACAAACATACTACTTTGATATAATAGAAACACCATAATCATTAAACACAAACATTATGGACAATAAGACAAAACAAGGCAATACAATGGTCATCGTGATCATCGTTGTCGTCGCAATTGCGATCATCGGATATTTGGTCTACGACAATAATCAAAAAAAGCAAGCAGAGGCAGAGGCACAAGTAGCTGTAGCACAGCAACAAACAGAACAAGCGCAACAGCAAGCAGCACAAGTAGAGGCAGAGGCACAAGCACAGAAAGCTGCGACAGAAAAAGCAGTTGACACTGCACAGGCTGAAGCAAAAGCAACAGCGTCAGCAAATACAGCAGCAAAAGCGTCAGCAACATGTGAGGAGAATGTTGCAAATGCACAGAAAAACCTTCCACATCTCGAGGATTACGCGGAAACACTTGAGAAGGGTGGCGAGATTATCGAGGATAACCCAGATGCAGCAGTCGCACAATGTCGCGAAACGCATGAAGGTCTTTCAAAGCCAGAATGTGAGACAAAGATCGATAACTTCATTGCTGGGAAAGAAGATCTCTATGCAGAGATCGAAGCAGAAATTGCAACAGCAGAAGCATTGATCGCCGCTGGTTGCTAATAGGCACCAACGCATCAATCAAAAAACACCCCGCATACGCTGGGTGTTTTTAGTTTTGATGCGCAAACAATTACTTTTATCCTCTAGCTATAAAGGATTAGGAAGTATTACCTGCTACAAATTTATTGTGCTATACTTTTAAAAGACACCTATAATAAACTAATACAAACTTTATGGAGTCAACAAGTGAGACTAGTCAAAATAATAATAACAAGTATTGGATCATCGGTGCAGTCGTAATTATAGTTGTGATCATCGGCTTTTACATCTACAACAATAACCAAGACGAAGCTGCCGAAGATGCAATGCAGCAGGCGCAAGTAAATCAAGCACAACAACAAGCTGCAATAGCAGAGAAAGAAGCGACACAAGCACAGGCAGAAACAGCGCAAGTAGAAGCGCAAGCCGCAGCTCAAGAAGCAGCAGTTGAAGATGCCGTTGGAGACGCGCAAGCAACAGCAGTAGCAAATCAAGCAGCAGCAGAGCAACAGGCAGCAGCAAATTCATCTGCAGCATGTGCGGACAATCTCGCAATTGCACAGGAAGCTCTTCCAGTACTGGAAGACTATCTTGATGCTCTTGAGGCAGTGACTGATCAGGTTGATGCAAATGAAGATGCTGCAGAAGCGCAGTGTCGTGCAATCTATGAAGATCTCAGTGATAGCGAGTGCGCAGAGATCGTTAATGCCGTTGTAGACGGTGATGTCAAAGTGATAAGTGACGTTGAAGCAGAAATCGCAACAGCAGAAGCATTGATCGCTGCAGGTTGTTAGTAGTTTATACAGACTTCAAAAAACACTCGACAGATGTCGAGTGTTTTTATTTGTATTTTAATGCCTGTACTAGATCAGATGAACACCAAAGTTCATGAGTATATAGCCGATAAAGAGTACCAGAACAAGATAGAGTATCGTCCATCCTTTTGACGGTGGGAAAAGGCGTGACGTTACGGTGCAATTGCCCAGATACCATTGCTTCCATCCACTCCACGAAACAACAACGGCTCCAATACTATCAATCAAAAGGAGCCAGAATACTACCACAAAAAATGTATCGCTCATAAAATTTTATTACTGTTTAACTCTATCTGTATTATAGCATCAAACAAAAATAAATGAATAATCATTTATTCTTTTACTCATTCTTTCCAATCTTCGATGATCAATGTCTTCCCTTTTTTCTTGATCACAACTTTTTGCTTGGTACGCCATTCCAACTCCCGCACCAATTCAATTGGCAGTGTCACAGAAACACCTTTGTTTCCACTACGCAACAACTTACGCACATTGTGATTTTTTGTCTTCCGCCGTGCCATAATTTATTCTTAGTTTGTTAATTTTTTCTTATTTTTGCTCTGCAAGTGCTTTGCGTTTTGCGGGGAGATCACACTTTCGCCAGTTTCCTTTTCAATAGATCTCCTCGCTTGTGCAGCGGCATCTCCACCTTTTTGAGCTACTCTTTTGTTCTCCGTTAAACCACTCGGCTTTTGCTTCTTGGAAATTTCGGTTGTAGAAACTTCTGCAAGCATATTCAAAACTAACTCAAGGTTGGTCATGTTATCTTTTAAGTTTTGCTTTTTCAAATCTTTAAACTGTTTATATTGCTTTACCGATTTCCCTGCCCATGCTTTAGTGATTTCATCAGTCAAAATAGCATATTCCAAACCCTCTTTTACATCTCTTTCATTCCATTCATTCGTCAATTCTTTTCTGATCTCAATACTTTTGAGTCTTTGATTGATCCATTCTTTGGAATAGCCTTTTTTAAGATAGGTTTGCATTGCCCTGTCAAAAGCCAGTTCAGGATCTTCTATCTCTTCAATTCTTTCAGATCCAACTTTAGCCAACCACAGTTTAAAAGGTTCGGCTTTTTTACTTGGAATAGACTGGATAATGCGAAAAATGTTTTCTGTATTTCCAGCAAGCATTTTTCTTTTTTTGCCACTTTCGGTTAGCATTTCTACCTGGGGACAATTTGTCCCTATGTAGATTCCAAGTTCTTCATCTCTTTTCCTAATTTTTTTGAGATAATCAGTTGAATTGACAGAATCTGTCAAAACTCCAATTACATCAACAACAGAAAAATACCACAATTCATTTTCATCATCCCAATGACGACGAACTTTCTTTTCATGAAATAGCACTATGGAATGATCTTTTATGCCTTCTTGTTGTGATTCTTTATTCATTGTGTCTTGTATTATTTCTTATATGTAATAGTGACTCACTATGAGCACCGTACACTACATCATGTCTTCCATAACTAAATTATACTACAAAAAAGAATAAATGATTAATCATTTATTCCTAGATCTTATTCTCCATAAAGACTCGCCCATTTATCTCGTCCCAGGCCGCTCTATTAATCACTAGACCTCCCCCGACAACTGTCCACAGGCGCAGTGGAGCTTGCGTTACTTTTTTATCACCTGTTATGCCAGCTCCAAGCAACCATTCCCTAATAACTTCCTCTCCCCAAAGGAGAGGATTGAGGTAAGGGGTGGTATACATCTTTCACCCCTCATCCGCCCTATCGGGCACCTTCTCCCAAGCATGGGAGAAGGGGATGTTTTTGATTGTTACGGAGTGGATATTTAAAGATGGTATTATTTTGCTTTCAAAATATAGAATGAATATCCATAAAATTCCGCGTATTTTTCGAATAATTGCATTTCCTTTTCTGTTTCATCAATAACAACTTGCATCGTAGGATCTTTTGATCCTTTCTGAGATTCGATGTTTTCTTTCAACGGATCGTAGTAATACGTCCACCACGAACGTGATGGCAGGCGAAGGATGTCCACAACCTCAAAATGCAACGCTTTTGCGACCTCTGCATTTCCTGATTCACTTTTAATAGTAGGATACATTTTTTTCATATATTCCTTCAATGGTTCTGGTGCTTTATCTGTGAAGTAACTCAATTCCGAAATAACGGCAATGCCATTATCTGCCATAAGCGGTCGCCAGGCCTTTAATGCGCCACCGAAAGTTAAAATATAGGCAGCTCCTTCAGACCAAAGGAGATCTACACTTTTTGGCGCCCAATTAATTTTTCCCATATCACATTCGATGGTTTCTATAAACTGATCAAGCTCTTCTTGTTTTGCTCGCACGTCAAGTTCATCAAGAAAGTCACGTGAAAAATCGACGGCTCGAATGTTCGTGCGAAACTTTTCAGCAAGGAGGAGTGTCCCCGCACCAGCACCGCAGCCCATATCTGCGATCTGAGGATTCTCTGGCAACCCTTCTAGATTGGAAAGGATCTGACGCGAGAATTCTTTATCGCCTGGACCTTGCCGCTCAAGACCTTGGTGCAATGCAATAAGCGCTTGAAAATATTCTTCTTCATTCATAATTTTATTTTACTATCTATACGTACTATTTTAATATGATGACAAAGGGACGTCAATTTACCTCTTCTATTCTTGCTTGTCACGTCGTTCGCGAACGACGTGACCTGCCAACTGTCCACAGGCACCGTGGATGTCGTCGCCGATGCTTTTGCGGATCGTTGCTGAGATCCCTAGATCGTCTAGATCTTTTTTGAAGTTTTGTACAGTGTTCTTTGTCGATGGTACGTGATCACCATCAATGGCATTGTAGCGGATCAGATTAACATGAAGAAGGTGCATTGTGCCGACGGACCGTAAATATTCTGCGAGCATCACGGCGTCTTCATGGGTGTCATTGATCTTATCTAGCATGATGTATTCGATGAAAAGTTTTCTCTTATTTTTTCGGAGATAGTATTGCAATGCTTCTTTGAGTTGCTCAAGGTTATTTCCCTTGTTTACGGGCATGTATTTACTCCTCTTCTCATCACTGGCAAAATGCAAAGAGATCGCAAGGTTGACCTGTCCAAAGGTATCAGCAAATTTCTTAATTCCCGACACAATACCCGACGTTGACACAGAGAGGCCACGATTGGGAAAATTACAAAGATCTGCATCTGTGAGTACTTCGATACTTTCCTTCACATTATCCCAATTCATCATCGGCTCTCCCATACCCATATAGACAATATTTGCATATGTTCCATCGATCTTTTCATTCTTCAAGTACCCTCGCCAGAAGATTGCTTGTGAAACGATCTCATCTGTCGTGAGATCTCGTTTCAATCCAAGCTTCCCCGTTGCACAGAAATCGCATGACATCGCACATCCTACCTGACAGGAGATACATGCCGACCACATACCAGGCTTTGGTGAGATCAGTACTGATTCTATGATCTTCCCGTCAGAGAGCATAAAAAGTGCTTTCATTGCCCGTTTGTCAGCGGAAATGACGACATTCATGAGTGTAAATGGCAAGATCGGTAATTCTTCTGAGAGGATCGCTCGTAATTCCTTTGGTAGTGTTGAAATATCTTCAAAGGACGTTATGGCGTCACGAAGAATAGCCTTCGTGATCTGCTTATAACGAAAAGCTGGTTGATTTTTTTCTTCGAGTACAATTTTGAGTTTCTTGTGATCCATAAGAAATGACATTTACACGGTAAATACTATTTTTCTAACAGTCTATCCTACCATAATACTATGTCTGTGCAAATATTCCCACATACCAACCTCTTCAATGATCTCAAATCATTTTCTATATCCTACACTTATCAGCGGACGAGTACATCAATTAACATTGGCAGTCTCTCTTTATAATAGAAAGAAAACACCTCAAATATATTGAGGTGTTTATAAAGTAATGGAAAATCTAAAGAGACATTCTTTAGTCCATGCACTTTGCTGTTTCCATTGCTGCATCATCACACATTTTCAGCGAACATGCCATTGGTGCTCCTGGCTCACCAACTTTACAGGTATTGCAACCGTCAAACCATGACTGACACCCAGCTGTCACTGTATTACCATTTGCGTCCACAGTGACTCCCGTAACAGATGAACATTTCGCCTCCAATTCCGTAATTTTAGTCTCTATTGCTGTGATCTGTTCTTGCGTTTCGTCATATTCTGTCTTTTTTCCACCCATATAATCCTCTATCTTTGCTTCACATTCTGGTTTTGATAGTCCAGGATT
>JAUVJK010000041.1 GCA_030592425.1 Candidatus Moraniibacteriota bacterium | reverse complement strand
TCATCAACGAGGAGAATATCTCTATCTTCCACAGTATCAGGATGCAGGAGATCAAAAGCTCCTGTGAGATTGTGGGTGCGAGCATCCTTTTGACGCATCTGTACTTGTGGGGCTGTGTAACGTGTGCGGATAAGATTGTCTGGTATTACCAGCGCGTCAGTGCGAAGTTCTTGTGCAAGGGATAATGCTTGATTAAAACCGCGCCAGCGCAGTCTTCGCGTGTGGAGTGGTACTGGCATGATCATATCCACGCGGGGCATTGTTGGATTGTGGATCAGGATATTTTGTAGCAGTCTTCCGAGTGGAATACGGAGGTCTTCAATAAAACGGTATTTGTAGTAATGAATGACCTTCTTTAGAAGTATATCATCTCGGTGTGATGCAACAAGTACACCATCGAGTACGTGATGATCTTTGAAGCAAAGTGGACATGTACTCCCATGTGGCGTGTGACCTTTTTTGCAGTGCGGACAGACTTGCTCCGTGAGAAGTGGCAATACATCACAACAGGTATCGCAGAGCCATGTATCATAAGTACGACAATGAAGACAACGGATCGGGAATAATATATCAAGAAAAAAAGTACTAATTTTATTGATATTTTCGCTAAGCATGCGAGTAATCGTAATAGAATAAGAAAACAAAAATGATCTAATGTGATGTGACTATTATCAGATCTTTCTTTAGATGTAATGCAAGTTGTAATGGTCGTTCATTGTGTGCGATGAGATATTCTGCAATAACGCTCTCTATATCATTTTGCAACGTTCGTCGTACGGCGCGAGCACCTTCATGAAATGAAATACTTTTTTTTGTAATATGCGCAACAACAGCAGGTGACCAAGAAAGAATGATCTTTTTAGCACGAAGTCGTTTTTTGAGTATGTTTAATTCTGCACGCGTAACCTTTGTGATCTCCTTTTTGTCTAACGCCTGAAAAACAATGATATGATCAAGACGATTGATCAACTCGGGTTTCATTTGTTTTTTGAGTTGGTCAACCGCTGTATGTCTGATCTTATTAAAGTCTACTGCACGTGTTTTTTTGTTATGCGCTTCACCGAAGCCAAGATTTGCAGAGCTACTAAATTCAGACGTACCAATATTGGATGTGAGAATAATAATAGCATGAGAAAAATCAGTTGTGCGCCCTTCTGCATCTGTAAGATATCCTTCCTCAAGAATTTGTAAGAGGACATTAAGGACGTCAGGATGAGCTTTCTCAATTTCATCAAAAAGAACGACAGCGTGCGGCGTGCGATGTACCTTTTCTGTCAGTGTGCCACCCTCTCCGTAGCCAACGTAGCCTGCGGGTGCTCCAATGAGTTTTGCGACATTATGTCGCTCCATGAATTCACTCATGTCTACACGAATAAGAGCATCTTTGGTGTCAAAGATATCATGTGCAAGTAATTTTGCTGTCATTGTTTTCCCAACACCAGTTGGTCCGAGAAAAAGAAAGGATCCAAGTGGGCGATCAATATTTGCAACGCCACTAAATGATCGAATAAGTGTTTGTTGGATCTTTGCAAGAGCTTCTTTCTGACCAATTACTTTTTTGCTGAGAAGTTTATCAGTGTTCATGATGCGCTGTGAAATATCATCTGTGATCTTGTCTCGTGGCATGCCGGTCATAGTCGCGATGGTATCATAAAGATCATCAAGTGTTATTTCTTCTTTTGGCTTGGCGGAAGTTCTTTGCTCTTTCTTCTGGAGTATAATTATTTTTTTTGTAAGAGTTGCTTCTTTTTTGCGGAGTCCCGATGCGTGATCATAGTCTTCTGCACGGATAAACTGTGTTTTTTGTAAAATTAATTCTTTAAGTTCATGTTCAAACTCGATACGCTTGTATGATTTTTGATCACGGCGACGATTGCGTACACGCGCAGCAGCTTCATCGATCACATCAATCGCCTTATCTGGGAGGAATCGATCAGGGAAGTATCGAACACTGAGATCGACGGCGGTATTACTGATCTGTTTTGTAATAATAATATGATGATATTGTTCATATTGTTTACGTGTGCCCCATAACATTTTTTTTGCTTCTTCAAGAGATGGCTCTGCGACAATCAATTTTTGAAAACGTCGGGCAAGAGCAGCATCTTTTTCAATGTGTTTTTTGTATTCGTCGAATGTTGTTGCCCCGATGATACGAAGTTGTCCACGTGCAAGTGCTGGTTTGAGGATATTCGCAGCATCAAGTGTGCCACCAATATTACCTGCACCGATGAGCGTATGAAGTTCATCGATAAAGAGAATAATATTTTTTGCGTTGATCGCTTCACGAATTACTTCTTTGATCCGTGTTTCAAATTCACCGCGAAAGCTTGTTCCAGCAATCAGTGTTGTGAGATCGAGCGTAAGGATACGTTTGCCATGAAGGTGATGAGGGATGCTTTCTGAACGCATCATTTGTGCAAGATGAACAACGATCGCTGTTTTTCCTACACCAGGCTCACCGAGAAGAAGAGGATTGTTCTTATTTTTGCGTGCAAGTATATGCATCATGCGCAGCATTTCATCACTACGACCGATGATAGGAGCTTCTTCTGTGACCTTATGGTCGCTCAGGTCGGTGCAATACTGATCGAGATGTGGCGTTGTCGAATCTGTCGTAGGGGATTCATTGAGACCAATATTTGCAAAATCAAACATCCGGGCATTACCAGGGATTGGATTGCGACCCATTGCATACGGTGTAGGTGATGGCGTAGGTTGTTCATCTTTAATTTCTCCAGTTATTTTTTGGATGCGCTCATCATTTGATTCAATGAGTGCATAGATCAGATGCTCTGTACCAACATAAGGATAATGAAGTTCTCGTGCCGTTGCATAGGCTGCTGTGATGATCGTTTTCAACTCTTTTGAGAGGGAGAGAGAGCGTTGAGATTTCTTTTTCTTTTTCTTTTTTGATGTCATATGACTCTCAAAAAGATCTGTTGTAAGACCCATTGTTGTCAGTAGAGCATTGCCAACACATCCATTTTCGCAACGAATTGCATAAAGAAGGTGAAAAGGTTTTATTTTTTTTGCACCATCAAAATGTGCAATATCCTCTGCATTTCGCAAACTTTTTTTTGCATGCAGCGTGAGTTTATTTGATAATTTAGAATGTAACATCTTATAATTACTAAAAATGAGAGTAATGTACCAGTTTACTGTATTGTAGCACATTGTCAAACAGGGTGAAGGTATTTTTCCGAGGACTTCATTGTTGTAATGTCAAAAGATATGGTACAATCAGTTATGTTATTATATTGAGACTCGGAGTGACTGTGTGCAAAATAAAAAATTAGTGGTGCTGTAAAATTATGTTGTCTCTTTTTTCTAGAAAATCCGATGAAAGCGTTATTGGTATTGATATCGGTACACGCTCAATCAAGGCAATTGAACTACAAAATAAAAAAAATAAACCCTATCTTGTGAATTATGGATGGGTCGATCTTGTTAGTGATGATGCGCCTCTAAGTGATACGTCACAAGATACTTATCAACAACGTATGCGCACAGCACTTGATCAGTTGATCGTGAGTCTAAACATTGGTGCAGATCGTGCAAATGTATCAATTCCTGGATTTAATGGACTTGTTTTAATGATCGATTTCCCCCTAATGAATGAATCTGAAATTGAGCAAGCAATTCAATTTGAGGCACGAAAATACATTCCCGCATCACTGGACGAAATAAATATTAGTTGGGAAATCGTTCCGGAAGATGATATCATGAGCGCAGACGAAGAAGGTGAAACTGTGCAGAAAGAAAAAGAGGATAAGGATATTATGAAGGTACTTTTGGTTGCAGCACCGAAAAGTGAGGTACAACATTACGATGATCTCTTCCAAGGGATGTCACTTACCGTTGATACATTGGAGTTGGAAACATTTTCTCTCGTACGATCGCTTATAGGAAATGATAAAGGCACTTTTGTCATCGTTGATATTGGAGCTAAGACGACAAATTTGATTCTTGCAAAAAATGGGATTGTGCAAATAAATCGAAATGTAGATGTTGGTGGTCGTGATATTACCAATACCATCGCTGATGCTCTCAGTGTTAATGCTGAGCGAGCAATAATCTATAAAGAGGGTAAACGAGACTTTTTAACAAATGTGGGGTCATCTGTAGTATTCCCATCACTAGATTTTATAATAGCAGAGGTGGAGCGGATCATCACTGCCTTTGGTGCTCCTGAGGATATCAATTCGATCATTCTTTCTGGCGGGAGTGCAAAAATGACAGGGATTGATCATTACTTTGAAAAAACTCTCAAAGTAAAAACGATTGTTGGTAATCCATGGAGCCATATTGCATGTGATGATAAGATTCGTACATACGTAGAGAATAAAATTGGCTCTTCGTTTGCTGTTGCAATTGGGCTTGCACTAAAAGAGATGTCAGTATAAAAGATATGTGATATAATATTGATAAGAACCTTTCTAAAAATAAATATAAAAATATGGCAACAAGTTTCTCAACATCGGGACAACCAAAAAAAACACATCATCAACGAAAACGTGCATCGACACGAGGTCTTATTTTTGCGGTGTTGATCCTTCTTATTTTTGTTGGTATGTGGATTGGTATGAAATTATACCTAGGATCTCTTGAGACCAAAAATAAAACTATTGTTCAAAATATTGAAAATGCGCATTCAAACTACGATCCTGTACAAGTCGGTGAAGTTATGGATTTCTATGAGCGTTTAGAAATTGTTGAACGCGTAAATGCAGAACATGACAATATTATGGTTAGAGTGTTATCTGACATAGAAAAGATAATGGTCCCACGCGCTGTTCTCTCGGCGATGGAATTAAATCGATCAGCAGATGGTGAAGATATCGTTACTATCGGGGGTGACGTGGAGGCATTTGATATTCTCGCGCAACAAGAGCTTGCAATGCGGGACTCTGGTTATTTTACAGATATTGAGATTAGTGATACAGATTTTGATGATGCAGGACGTATCACCTTTGAATTGACAGCTGTGTATGTCGGAGGATCTTCACAAGAATAATTAAAACAAAAAATTAATATACAATTCCTATGAAAATAAAAATACTTCTTTTCCCACTCATTATTCTTGTTATTTTTTATCTTGTTGTCGCTCACATTTTTCCAGACTGGCAGAAAGTAAAAGAATTGAAAGTAGAAATTGCTGGAAATGAATTGGTTATGGAAAGTATAGTAGAGCAACAAAGAAATGTTGATGCTCTATTTACACAGATCACATCCGAAACTCAGCGTAAAGATGACCTTGGAGAGATTATTCCACACATTCGTACTGAGGAGACTATCATTAATGCTGCACATCAATTAGCTCAGAAATATCAGGTGATCCTTTTACAAATGGCATTTAATGATCAAAATACGAAAGATATTCAACAAAGATCTAATGCTCTTTCTGTAGCGAAAGAATATACTGATCCTGGAACATTGGCAGTAAGTGTTTCTGTTAGTGGTCCTTATAATAGTACGAAAGAATTCTTAGATAATTTTGCAAGGATCATACGTGGAAGTACTCCTGCTACTATTTCTATAAATAGAAGTGAATCATCAGATATTGAGGAAACGCAGTTAGAAGATCGATTGAATACAGAAGTTACTTATAATTATCCTTATTTGAGAGAGGTTGTTTTGCAGGAAAGTGATATGAAGACACTGCAACATGGAATACAATCTCAAAATCAATTTAATATGACACCAATTGATGAATGGATTGCAATGACAAATAAAGATGTTTCTGATTTGAATTTGGGGGAACATGGACGTAATAGTAGTCCATTTATGCCATAATTAAAGAGATACTTTTCTTGTGACGGAGCTAAAAGATAAAAAGACAACAAAATCAAAGGAGGATCAAAAGGATCTGACTGAGAGTGAAATGCTTCAGAAAAAAGCGGATGATTTGGGTATTCCTCTTTTAGAAGAGGTGCCGACAAATTTAGATCGGGAAATTGTGCATACGATCGGTGAAGAGGTTGCTCGTAAATACGGCGTTGCGATTTTTGGAAAAGAAGAGAATTTACTGCGTGTCGCTGCAATTGATCCTCAAGATATTGAGGCTCTTAACATGTTGCGCTTTATTGCGCAAAAAGATCATTTGAGTATTGAGATTTATCTTACTTCGCAAAGTGTTCTTGATAGTATCTTTCAATTATATACGACAACAGCGACAGAAGCAGTGAAAGATGTAGTGAGTACCTTCTCTGATGAAAAAGAACAGGAGGAATTGAAGCGTGCTGTTAGTATGGGCCCTGCTGGTGTAAGTAAAGAAAATTTGCAAGATGCTCCCGTTGCAAAATTGGTACAGGTAATCATCGATCATGCAATCAATGGGAAGGCGAGCGATATTCATATTGAACCAATCGAAGATAGTTATCGGGTGCGTTTTCGTGTTGATGGAATTCTTCATTCATCCCTTACTTTTCCGCAAGAGGTTGGGCGGGCAGTTATAGCACGTGTAAAAATTCTTTCTCAACTAAAGATCGATGAAAAACGAAAGCCACAAGATGGTCGTTTTCGTGATGACAATCACGGTCATCCGGTTGATTTTCGTGTGTCAGTTTTTCCTGTTGTAGAGGGAGAGAAAATCGTAATGCGTGTTCTTGAAAAAGATTCGCAAAGTTTTGATCTTAAAGAACTTGGGCTGATAGGTTCTAATTATGATATTTTTATGCGACGTATTCGAGATCCTTTTGGTATGCTTTTGATGACGGGACCGACGGGATCTGGCAAATCGACATCTCTCTATAGTTTTTTGAAGATTCTCAATAAAGAGGTTAGTAATATTACGACGCTTGAGGATCCTGTCGAATATTTTATTCCTGGTGTGAATCAATCACAAATTAGAGCAGATATCGGCTATACATTTGCTAGTGGTTTACGTAGTATTTTGCGTCAGGATCCAAATATTATTATGGTTGGGGAAATTCGTGACAGTGAGACAGCCGAATTAGCTGTTCATGCTGCTCTTACTGGTCATCTTGTATTCTCAACGGTTCACACCAATAGCGCAATTGGTGCCATTCCACGTCTCATCGATATGGGGATTGAACCGTTTCTTTTATCATCATCTCTGAGCGTTGTTGCTGCGCAACGTCTCGTACGCCGTATCTGTGAAAAATGCAAGGAAAAAGAGCCAATACCCGAAAAAATGTATAAAGAAATCGAACTTTTCGTTGGAGAGATCTTTCCGGAAGAATTGAAAAAATATAATGTTGATATTTCACAGAGAATGATTTTCTACAAAGGAAAGGGATGTGAGCATTGCGGGAATACTGGTTATAAAGGACGCATCGCAATTTATGAAGTATTGGAAGTAACTGATGAAGTGGAGGAGATACTAATCGAGCGCGAAGGAAGTGGTCCTGCTCTCGAACAATATGCTGAGAGTGTCCATATGGTCACGATGAAACAAGATGGATTGATGAAAACTCTTCTTGGCTTAACAACACTGTCAGAACTAGAAAGAG
>JAUVJK010000012.1 GCA_030592425.1 Candidatus Moraniibacteriota bacterium | reverse complement strand
GTTGGTAACTCTGTTATCACAAATCAGCAAGTGAAAGATAATGACCCTACGAAAGTAACAGTTGTGATCCCAAATCCATCAATTGACATCATCAAACGTGATGCAGTTGATAAAGATGATACACAAGAAGTAAAACAGGGTGAAACAGCAAAATTTGAGATCATTGTAAAAAACACTGGTAAAGTAAACCTTAAGAATGTTGTTGTTACGGACCCAGTTACTAGTAGCTGTGTAAATACGATCGGTACACTTGCAGTAAATGCATCAAAGACCTATACCTGTGATAGTAAAGATGTTCAGAAAGACTTTACAAATATTGCTTATGTTACTGGTAAATCAGTGATCACAGGACAGGAAGTGAAAGATAATGACCCTTCTAAGGTAGTTGTCCTCATTCCTGGTACACCATCTATTGACATCATTAAACGTGACGCAGCAGATAAGGATGATACACAAGATGTGAAACAAGGCGAAGTAGCAAAATTTGAGATCATCGTAAGGAACGATGGTGAAGTAAACCTCAAAAATGTTGTTGTAACTGACCCAATTACAACGAGTTGTGCCAAAGATGTTGGTATACTCAAGGTTGGTGAGAAGACAGTATTCACTTGTGATAGTAAAGATGTTCAGAAAGATTTCACAAATATTGCCTATGTTGTTGGTAATTCTACAGAAACAAACCAAAAAGTAGAAGACAAGGATCCTACACACGTGACAGTGATCATCCCTGGTACACCATCAATTGACATCATCAAACGTGATGCATCAGATAAAGATGATACACAAGAAGTAAAACAGGGCGAAGCAGCAAAATTTGAGATCATTGTGAAGAACAATGGTGAGGCAGATTTGAAGAATGTTGTTGTAACTGACCCAATTACAACGAGTTGTGAAAAGGAAGTTGGTACACTGAAATCTGGTGAAGACACATCATTTACTTGTGAAAGTAAAGATGTACAAAAAGATTTCACAAATATCGCTTATGTTGTTGGTAATTCAACAGAGACTGGTGAAAAAGTAGAAGACAAAGATCCTACAGACGTGACAGTGATCATTCCTGGAACGCCATCAATTGATATCATTAAACGTGATGCAAAAGACGGTGATGACACACAATCTGTGAAAAAGGGTGGTACAGCAAAATTTGAGATCATCGTGAAGAACAGTGGTGCTGTTGCACTAAAAGATGTTCTCGTTACTGACCCACTTGTAAAGGCATGTGAAAAGTCAATTGGTTCTCTCGATGTGAAAGAATCCAAGACGTATACATGTGAACATACAAATGTTACAGCAGCATATACAAATACAGCACATACAGAAGGTTCATCTGTCGAGACAAGTAAAAAAGTAAAAGACAGTGATCCATCGAAAGTTGTTGTAGATGCTCCAGAGCCAGAGCCTGAGCCAGAGCCAGAAGAGCCAAAGAAGAAGAAAAAATGTAATTCTTCAATTGGAAATACTGTATGGTATGACAACAATGGAAACGGTGTGCAGGATGGTGGTGAAGAAGGAATCGATGATGTAACGATGAAATTGATTGATGGTAATGATGTTGTTAAGGACAAGACGAATAGCAGTGGAAAGTATAAGTTTGATGATCTCTGTAAGGGTACGTACACAGTAGTCGTACACGCTGATCACATTCCAGATGGATGTTATCAAACAGCTGATCCAGATAGTAAGTTGGATCACACAACAAAAGTAAAGCTTGGTAATGGTGATGACCATACGAAAGCAGACTTTGGCTATCGATGTCCAGCAGGAAACGTTGCTCCGTCAACAGGTCCTGGCGCAGCAGTAGCATCAATCTCAGCTGGTCTTGCAAGCTCACTACTTGTAGCTTACAAACTCTTTGTTCACGGACGTATTACACGTCGCCCAGAGGAAGATGGAATCATGGGTACGATCATTGAGTAAATGACCACTTGAAACGGTCAAAAACTACCAAAAACCCGGATAAAACCGGGTTTTTTGGTGTCTTGACAAAGTGTCTAAAATATGGTAATATTGATCGTTATGGTAAATAAGTGATCTCAAAAGATCTATTATGAAAAAAACACTACGGAAAAAAATTGAGAAAGGATTTGCGTGGACTATTGGGTTTCTCGCCATCTTTTTTGTGGTCACAGTGATGCTTAATGGGGGCGTTAAGCGTGATGCCACAAATGACGAACAGAAAAGTATGTTTAATGTTGCAAAGGAATACATGGAAGATGAACAGGGTGGTATTTCTCCATTTTGGCTCGAGCGCTATGATATTACGGTAAACTCTCGTAAGGACATCTTCAAAGATCATGATAATGATGGACTTGATCTCAAAGATGAATATAAATATCTTACAAATCCACTACAAGCAGATACTGATCAAGATGGTTATACTGATGGTGATGAGGTGCAGGATGGATTCAATCCAACAGGGCAAGGTAAACTTGATATGAATAAGGATGGTCTCTCGGATGTGTGGGAGGAAGAACATGGATTTGATCTTGCAGTAAAGAATGCACAAGAAGATCCTGATGATGACGGTCTTACGAATATGCAAGAATTTGAACACGGCACAGATCCAAATAAGGCGGATACAGATGCTGATGGTTTCACTGACGTGCAAGAGATCCGTAATGGCTATGATCCAGTACTTGCTGGTACAAAACGACCAAAGGTAGATCTTTTTATCAATAAACTTGGTGTTGCATCGCCAGTTGTTCTTTCGACAGATGCATCAGAAGAAGCTCTTTTGAAAGATCTTGATGATGGCATTATTCACTATCCAAAAACAGCGGCCCCTGGACAAAATGGCAATATGATGCTTACTGGTCACAGTAGCAACTATGCATGGAATAAAGGTGGTTATAATTATATCTTGAAAGATCTCAATGAACTTGAGCTTGGTGATGAATTTAGTGTGAGCGTGACACAGGGTAATGGAAAATCACAGGAATACACATACCGTATCACAGAAAAATTTGTTTCAGCACCAGATGATCCACGAATCTTTAGTGGGAATTCTGACCCAACGGCAACACTTGTTACATGTTGGCCACTCAATTCCAATTGGAAACGACTTGTCGTGAAAGCAGATCTTGTGAAAGGGTAATCAGTGAATTTGTAATCGGTAATTGTGATATATACTACCATTGAATAACAGTTTGCTTTACAAAAAACACCCTTGGGTGTTTTTTGTGTTGTTGAATAATGCAGTTTTTCTCTAGGAGATATGTAACATAATTACAGATTACCATTTATTAATTTACGATTTATTCAGACGTGCTATACTAGGAATACGTATATGATGCGATCACTTACATTTATGATCGGTTTTTTGGTCATTGGCGGAATGCTTTGGCCATCTTTTGTGGTGCTTGCAGGTAGTGAAATGTATGTCGATGAAGATGCTGATAGTGGTGGCGATGGGTCCAAGGACGAACCGTACAAAAAGATCGAGAAGGCACTTGATAAAGGCGGAACAAAGATCCGTATTGCAAAAGGCTCCTATGATGAAGATATTACTGTTGGTAAGGGCGTACAACTCAAAGGGAGTGGCCGTAGTGACGTGACGATCAAGGGTAAAGTAACAATGAAAGATGGGTCAAAACTAGAAGATCTTACTGTCTCGGGTGGTGGTGTTGTACTTTCTGATGGTGCTAACGCTTCATTGTCGGATGTATCTGTGAAGAATGCAGGAACGGGGATTATTACTAAAGGTCGCGGAAAGTTGAAAATGAAAGACGTGAAAGTGAGAGGAAATGGAAAAGGTCTTTATATTCAGCGAGGGAAGGATATCGAGATCATTGGTTGCGAAGTGACAGATAATGGAGAAGAAGGGATTGATATTCGTGCAAATGTTGATGGTGTGATCAGTGGCAATTTGATCAGTGGTAATCATGAGAGTGGAATCGAAGTGATACTTGGAGATTCTGAACTTAAAATTAGCAATAATAATATCAAGAATAATCGTGCAAGTGGTATTGCTGCACAATACTATAAAAGTGCGAAAAAACTTGGAGGTTTGAAAATTACAGGTAACAAGATCAATAGTAATAAGGATTATGGATTGACGTGTAAGGCACCGAGCGGTGGTAATCCAGGTGAAGCCTATTGGTCTGAATCGATGGTGCTTATTGGTAATGCAATGAGTGGTAATAAACAAGGGGCATTTGCACCAGGATGTTTCTTTGCCCAAGATAAAGAAGAAGATGCAGTGATGACAGAAGAGGAAAAAGAGAAAAAACTTCTTGCAACGGAGGAAGAGGCTGCTTTAGCTGTAGAATTACTTAAAGAAAAAAAAGCCGTGGCAGAAGAATTGGAGGCAATAGAACGTCTGCCTAAACGCTATAGTTATATGCAGACAAAAGAAAAAAAGCGCATATTAGAAGTACAATACCAGAACTTATCGATCGCTAAGCGTGTCGCTGAAATTGCACAGGAAATACATGTATCTCATACATCAGTTGACCAGGCAGTAAATATGCTTGCCTCTGAGAAGAAGATCAAAATATATTATATGGGGAGAAATTCGCAGACAGTGGCTACTCTTATGGAAGAAATACATACAAATGAAGAGAGAATCAATGAGCTCCGTACTATAGAGGCGTCTATGGAGGTACCCACAGAAGCTTCTATGAAGAATCTTGTAGCTATCGCACAGACACGTAAAATTCTTGAAGAGGGACAAATATATAATCAAGAACAAAAAGAAACATTTGACGCGATCGGTGACCCGATTGCACGCCTGAAATGGCTTTTTAATTTGTGATCACTGATATCTAAACACATGACAACTTTTCTGATCTTTACTATTCTCTTATTTCTATCTGGTTTTTTTTCAAGTGCAGAAACTGCTTTTTTTAGTTTATCGCATGCGCAGGTGCGGACGATGACCAAAAAGAAAAAGAAGTGTGCGAAATTGGTTTTTCGTCTCAAAGAAGACCCGCAACGTCTCCTCGCAACGATCTTGATTGGCAATAATATTGTCAATATTTTGACAGCATCGTATGCGACGGTCGTAGCAACACGTTTCTTTGATTCTGGTGCTCTTGGTATTGCGACGGGTGTGACAACGATCTTTATCTTGATCTTTGGTGAGATCGTACCAAAAACGATTGCTTATGGAAAAAACACATCGGTTGCTTGTTTTGCATCCTGGCCGATCTATTTTTGTAGCATTATTCTTTTTCCAATTGTCTGGGTTTTGAATTTATTGAATGATTGGTTGCAGAAAAAATTTCATATTTCTCATGAAAAGCGTATCACAGAAGAAGAAGTGCGAACGGTTGCACGTTTAGGTGTAGAACATGGTGGTATTGATTATCGCGAACATGAAATGATCGAGAATATTTTTCGTTTTGATGACGTTGATGTTGGTGATGTAATGACGCCACTGTACCGTGTAACGTTGATCAATGGGAATGTGCCAGTTGAACAGATCTCCTATTTTATTGCAAATGAAGTACATTCTCGTTTTCCTGTGTACGATGGAGATGAGGATAATATCATTGGCTATATTCATATCAAGGATGTGATGCGCGCACTAAATTCTGATAAGCGAGATCAATTGGTGAAGAACTTTGTACTACCAGTACAGCGCGTAAAAGAAACGATACATGTGGAGAGGATCTTTCGTAGTATGAAGCGACGACATTCACATCTCTATCTTGTAACGCGTGATGACAAGGATGCAGATGTGATCGGTATTATCACCCTTGAGGATATCGTTGAAGAAATTGTCGGAGAGATCGAGGATGAGACAGATCTTGAATAGAAATACCCGATGGTAATGAGTAATTAGAAAGAGAAACAGAGATCACTACACAGTTATTGGGAATGGGGATTAAAAATAGGCGTATGAGGCTATAATACTTCATATGTCTAATTTTTTCACTGATAGTGTAGGTCATACTTTTGATGAAAATATTTTCAGGGAAGAATCAAGTGGAACAGGTGTCCGTGATAAGTAAAATAAGACTTTTATTCAAAGATCATTGTTTTATGCGATTTATTGTTTTTCACTAGTGTCGCAGGAAATATTAGGTCATGGGCTTGACAAATAGATAACATATGTATTATAATATTTTGAACATTAAGATTCATTAAATACTATATATATGAGCCAAAATAAGCAACAGAAAAACAACTTCTTATTTATTGAAGCATTTGAAGTTCTTACTACCGATCTTCCAGATCGATCACGATCAATTCTGCGAGATCGCTATGGTATTGGTACAAATGATCAAAGAACACTTGAAGCAATCGGTCAGAAACATGGTGTAACACGAGAGCGTGTACGACAGATCGTCGTTGGCGGCGTTGATAGCGTGCGGGCGAAAAAAAATGAACAAATGTATGGTTCTGCAGATACGTGTATTCGCTGTGCGGTTGAGAATAAAAGTGGTATAATTAAAGAGGAGGATCTTCTGTACGATCTTAGTAAGCAACAGGTACAAGATGTTGGTGCAATTCGTTTTTTTATTATGTGTAGTGAAGAAGTTGATTATCTCAATGAAAAGAAACTTCCAGTCGAAACAACCGTTGCTCTTGTTGATCTTGATATGAAAAAATGGGAAGATATCCATCGGCAGGCTTTAGAGCTTCTTGAGAATGAGGATAAAACGATTGAACTGGATCTTTTTCAGGAAAAATTGACAGATGTTTCATCAAAAGAAGTAGAGGATTATTTGCGTGTGTCACGCGAGATCCAAGAGAATCCATTCGGTAAGTGGGGTATTTACAGTTGGGATGATATTGCGCTCAAGGGCATTCGTGAAAAAGTATATACAGTATTACAGGAAAGCAATGAACCACTTCATTTCCGTGAGATCGCAAAGCGTATTGATGCTTATGGTCTATCGAAGAAAGGGCGTAAGGCACATCCACAAACAGTTCATAATGAGTTGATCAAAGATGATCGCTTTGTCTTGATTGGTCGTGGAACATACGCACTTGCAGCGTGGGGTTATGAAACAGGAACAGTGAAGGATGTCGTGACAGAAGTACTAAATAAGGAAGAAAAACCACTACAAAAAGAGGAGATTGTGAAACGTGTCCTTGCTGTTCGTAAAGTGAAGCCAACAACTGTGATGATCAATCTGCACAATCATTTTGAACGTGTTGGTAACGATGAATATCAAGTGCGTAAATAGCTTAGATCGTTGGTATTTCGGACTGAATGGGAAGTAAATAAAACAAAAAAGAGTGTACTATGTTTGAAGGTCTTGCAACATTTTTTAGCATGATAGGAGACGTATATGCCGCGACGTGGTTTATCGTTCTTCCTATCATGCTTTATTATTTATTCAAGAGTTTATGGATGCGTTATATTGGTGATGTCTACTGGGGCATGCAAGAGTACATGATGCTTGAGCTTGTGCCACCGCGTGAGATCGAGAAAAGTCCAAAAGTAATGGAGTCTGTTTACCTCGGTATTGCTGGTGTGATCAGTACGCCAAGTGCAGTCGAGGAATATGTGATGGGGAAATTTATTCCCTTTGTAAGTATGGAGCTGGTGAGTACAGAAGGTATGGTACATTTCTATATCTGGTTGCCACGAAGTATGCGACCATTGGTAGAATCACATCTTTTTGCACAATATCCCAACATGGAAATACATGAAACGAATGATTACACAGAGACGACGGTGCCAACAGTGCTTCCAAATAAAGAATGGGATGTTTTTGGGTTTGATTTTGAACAAACAGCGCCAGATCCTGTACCAATCAAGACTTACAAATATTTTGAAGAGGATGTAACAGGGAAGATGATCGATCCACTTGCGTCGATGGTTGAAGCACTTGGCGCTCTTGGGCCAGGACAACATTTGTGGTTTCAACTTGTGATCAACCCAATCAAAGAGGATTGGGCTCTCAATTATGGTAAACCATATGTTCAAGAATTGGCAGGACGTAATCCAAAGCATGGTGGGGTCTTTTCGCAATTTCTTTATGATGTGTGGGATGTACTTAAAAGTATTATTCCTGGTATTTTTACGGCAGTTGGATTTGAAGGTGAATCTGAGGATAAAATGGAACAGCCATTAGAATTTCGTCTCACACCAGTTGAACGAGATGTACTCAAAGCAGTGGAAGAAAATATTGGGAAAAATGTTTTTCGCACAAAAGCACGTGCAATTCTCATTGGGCGTCGTGAAGTATTTGATAAGGGACAATTTGGTTCTTTCATGGGTGGGTTGAAACAATTTTCTGAACATAATCTTAATGGTTTCAAACCAGTTGATCGGACGAAGACATATGCGAATTATTTTATGGCAGAAGATCGTAAGGCGTATCGTCAGCGTCAATTGGTACGTCGTTATCGTGGGCGTTACCCAACGGGTGTTAATTGTATGTTTAGTACCGAAGAATTAGCATCACTTTTTCATATGCCAGATATGTCTGTTGCGGCGCCTTCGATTCGTTTTGTTGATGCGCGTCATGGTGGTGCTCCTGCCAATCTTCCAATCCAAAGATAATGTAATTTAATCTTTTGCAGAGTATGGTATAATAGATCTATTATTATCCTTACGTTTTTATATGTCAGAGATCACACATTTTGCCAAAACTAATTTTCGTAACCAGGAAGCTGTTTTTGGTATTAAAACAGATGATCGCCGTCGTCATCTTTATGCGATCGGAAAAACTGGTATGGGAAAGACGAATATGTTGGAAAATCTTGCGATTCAAGATATTCAGAATGGCCATGGGATCTGTTTTATCGATCCGCATGGGGATAGTGCAGAAAAGTTGATCTCGATGGTGCCATCAGATCGGATCAATGATGTTGTATACTTCAATCCTGCTGATCAGAAATTTCCAATTGCCTTCAATGTTCTTGAAAGTGTTGATCGCGAATATCGACCACTTGTTTCCTCGGGTCTTATCGGTGTGTTTCAAAAATTGTGGGCTGATTCATGGGGACCACGACTTGAATATATTCTTCGTAATGCGATTCTTGCACTTCTCGAATATCCAGGTAGCACGCTCCTTGGTGTTATGCGTATTCTTGTGGACAATAAATTTCGTAAACGTGTTACGGTGAAAGTGACGGATCCTGTCGTGAAAGCTTTTTGGACTGAGGAATTCCCAAAATGGAATGAACGTGTTTTACAGGAAGTGATCTCTCCAATTCAAAATAAGGTTGGACAGTTCCTTACAAGCGCTGTGATTCGTAATATCGTTGGACAGACACGTTCCGCTTTTGATGTACGTGAGATCATGGATGACCAAAAGATCTTGATCATGAATCTTTCAAAAGGACGTATCGGAGAAGATAATAGTGCGTTGCTGGGTGCAATGATGATCACAAAGATCCAGCTTGCTGCGATGGGGCGTGTGGATATGCCAGAGGAGGATCGTAAAGATTTTTATCTTTATGTTGATGAGTTTCAAAATTTCGCTACAGAATCATTTGCGAATATTCTTTCTGAGGCAAGAAAGTATCGTTTGAACCTAATCCTTGCAAATCAGTATATAACACAAGTTGATGAGATCGTGCGTGATGCAATCTTTGGTAATGCTGGTACGATCGTTTCCTTCCGTGTCGGCGCGGCAGATGCAGAATATCTCGAAAAGGAATTTGAACCAATCTTTACAATGAATGATATTGTGAACTTGCCAAAATATCAGATCTATTTAAAGTTGATGATCGATGGAATTGCTGCTGATGCATTTAGTGCGACGACATTACCACCAATCCAGTTTCATGGAGAAGATAGCACAGAGAAAGTGATCAAAGTCACACGTGATCGTTATGCAGAAAATCGTGATGATGTAGAAGAGAAGATCTCACGGTGGAGTGGTATGCTGAGCGAACAACAAAGTGATGTTGCACCATTACGTAACCAAGCTAACATACAGAGGGATAATACTCTTGCATCACAACAGAAAAATGCTGGAGCGAAACGTTACGTACCTGCTTCTGTACAAAATACTGCGCCAGCCCAAAGTGCACCACAACAAGTACAGGAAGAACAACGACCAGAACGACAACTTTATGATGCAGTGTGTGCGACGTGTGATGAACAGATCAAAGTACCATTTAAACCAGATCCATCACGGCCAACATTTTGTAAGGATTGTCTCAAGGATCACCAACGCGCGCGCGCCAAAGCAGAGCCACGTTATCCACAAAAACAAAATACAATATCAGCACAAGAACAATCAAAGTCACAGACTGAAAAACCAATGCAATCCGCACCAAAAATTGAAGATAAACAGTATGCACCACAGGAAGAATCTATGTCATTGTCGCAAATGCAAAATATCGCGCCAAAGAAATTTGGGAAATCATCACCAAAGGTTGATGTGAGTGGTGTACGCACTATGGTACAACGATCAGATAATGCTACGTCACAGCGATCACAGATGAATAATGGACGAATCGATCCAGTTTAATAAGAATTGAACGTAAATATATATGGATGCAATGTTACCAGGAGTCGTGTTTGTTATTTCGATGATCGTCATGGTGAAGGGTGCTGATTGGTTTCTTGATAGTGCTGAGAAAATTGGTCGCGCGCTCGGTATGTCGGCGTTTATTATTGGTGCTGTGATCATTGGGCTCGGCACTTCTTTTCCTGAATTGCTCGTTGCAATTTTTGCAATGCTTAAAGGTGAAACAGAGATCGTTGTCGCGAATGCTGTCGGTTCCAATGTGACAAATATATTATTGATCATAGGTGTTGCAGCTCTCATTGCACGTCGGATGGTCGTGTCGAAGAACTTGATCGATTTTGATCTACCGATCCTTGCAATCTCTACGACGATCTTCGTTGGTGCGATCTTTGACGGAAAGGTTACTTTTTGGGAGGCGATCATTCTGATCATCACATATGCGATCTACTTTTTATCGACACTTTTCTTCAAAGAAGATGAGCCAGTCAGTGAGGATATAAAAGCAGAATATAAAGAGCGCGAAGAAAAAGAAAAAGAGAGGATCTCAACGAAGGTTGTCGTGATTCTTCTCGTTGGATTGGCAGGTCTTCTCCTTGGTGCGAAATTCTTGATTGATTCTGTGATCGATCTTTCGGTTCTTTATAATATCTCACCTGCGATCATTTCGATCACGGCTGTTGCAATTGGTACGTCACTACCTGAATTGATCGTTTCCGTGAAAGCAGCGCGTGCAGGAAAAGCAGAACTAGCTATTGGTAATATTTTTGGATCAAATTCCTTTAATGCTTTGATGGTTGTCGGTGTGCCAGCACTTTTTGCAACGGTCATTGTTGATGAAACAACACTCAAAATAGGTATGCCAGTCATGATCGCGGCGACGCTTTTGTTTGTGGTTGCGGGTATTTCACGACGGATCTATGCATGGGAAGGTGCGATGTTCCTTATGCTTTACGTTCTGTTTATTGGAAAATTATTTGGATTATTCTAATATTTCTTATAGAATAAAAAAGAGCCTCTTGTGAAGAGCAATCGCATTGTTAATGGTATTAATATGATGAGCAAAAAACTATGAGTAAGAATCGAAATATGATCTGGGGTGGTAATCCAGAAAATAATCCTGAATGGAAATTTGAAAAGAAAGGTGTGAGTGGTTTGAATGATAAAGAACGTCGGCAGATCAGTCGTGCTATAAATCATTCAAAGGCATGGACTGACATTGATCATTATGTGCGGAATACAAAGTATTTAAAGGAAGGAGATCTTGCAAAAATATTAACTGATGGTATTACGGAGGGGCGCTACGCATATAAGGATGTAAAAGAAGCGTTGAGAGTTCTCGGTGCTGATAGTGCAAAGACTCGTTCGCATCTCAAGCGAGCAAAAAAAATTGAAGAAGAACAAGCTAGCGAAGAAAATAAAGAGCCTGTAGTAGAAAAAGAAACGACTGATAGCGCTGTGAGCAGTGATGTGAATGTTAAGCAGAATGATCAGGTACAGAAGTTTCCGTCACCTGACGAATACTTCAGCAATCGAGAAGATCATAGGTTATAAAAGATAGTATGTAGTTTATGAAAAAAATACTTGCATCGCGAAAAGAAGCACATAGAAAGAAGCGCAGAAAGAATGAATTTTTGAACAGGTTAAAAAAGAATTCTCAGTATCAACGTGCTTCTTTGACCAAGAAACAGAAAAGGATCATTGACGAAGATTTGATGGAGGGTATAGCAGAAGATAATGGGAGAGCTATGCGTAAGCGTATTAGAGAAAAAGCTGCACATTGGAGATTTGACAAGGGAGATCATATAAATGTGCGAAAAGCGAAACTTGTTGCAGGAGCTTTAGGTATCCCAAAGATCAAACGTAAGTATCTTGGGAAAAAGATTGATGAAGATATTATTGATAAAAAGAAAACACGATTGGATCCCCGTAGTGATCGATCACCACAGAGGCAACGGAGTCATTTGAGCGCGATCGATCAGATCAATGCATCACACCGCGCGTCACATAGTCTAGCTGGTGTTGACAAGAGTCATCCATCACCTACAATCAGAAGAAGTTTCCGTTCGAATGATAATCATTCTGCGACTACTAGTTCAGCTGATTCGTCAGGACATCTTGGTAGTCATTCTGGGTCTGGTCGTGTGAACAGCTCATTTTAATTTTTATCACAGAACATATGCCACAAAGTGCACAGGAAGACATGGAAGAGCAACAGATTCTCTCGGATCTTCGGAGAGATCAGATGAAATTCATCTCCCTAGAATCTGATCTGAAACGTCTGGTGCGAACAAAGGAGGAAACGGATCTTGAGGTAGGCCGCTTATCGAGACAAAAAATTTCAATCGATGTGCAAATTCAGGAAAAGATACGACAATCAAAGGATCATGAAAATAAAATTCGTTTTTTGGAGGAGCAGACATATCGTCTTAAGAAAAAGATGGTGAATATGCGCTCAGAGCGCAGAAAAATGAAACATGGATAAAGAATTTTATACAATACACCATGACAATCAATGAAGTACGCACAAAATATTTTGAACACTGTAAGAAATATGGTCACACGATCATTCCGTCAGCTGGGATCACACCAGAAAATGATCCGACGACACTTTTTACAGGATCTGGCATGCAACCATTGATACCCTATTTGCTGGGGCAGGATCATCCTGAAGGTGTACGACTAGCAAATAGTCAAAAATGTTTCCGTGCAGAAGATATTGATGAAGTTGGTGATAATCGTCACACGACATTTTTTGAGATGCTTGGCAATTGGTCACTTGGTGATTACTTCAAAGAGAAGCAACTAGAAATGTTCTTTACATTTCTCACAGATGAAGTTGGACTTGATCCAAATAAGATTTATACAACATGCTTCATCGGAGACAAAGAAAACGACATTCCACGTGATACTGAGTCAGCAGGATTGTGGCAAGAACTTTTTGAAGGAAAAGGTATACATGCGGAAATCGTCGAGATCGGGTCGGAAGAAGATGGTGGAAAAAAAGGTATGGGCGATGGTCATATTTTCTATTACGATGCTACGAAGAACTGGTGGAGCCGTGCTGGTGTGCCAGGAAATATGCCAGCAGGTGAACCTGGTGGACCAGATTCAGAGGTATTTTATGATTTTGGCGGAAAACATGACACTGCGTATGGTAAATACTGTCATCCAAACTGTGATTGTGGACGATTTATAGAGCTTGGTAATAGCGTTTTCATGGAGTACATCAAAACAGATCTACCTGCGCCGAAACCGGATCTTTATTTTACATACGCTATTTTATGCGATGACGACTCGATCTATATCGGACAAACGAATAATCTTCAGCGACGTTGGAATGAACACTGTGAGGGTGATGCGTCAGAACATACACTGAAACATAAACCGAAGAAATTGATTCACTATGAAGAATTTCAAACACGTGAAGAAGCAGTGGGTCGAGAACAAAAATTGAAAACTGGCTTTGGTCGTAAATGGATAAAAAGAGAATTGAATGCTGGTAGGTTGAGGCAGGCAGGAGCCTTCAAAAAGTTAGAACAAAAGAATGTTGATTTTGGCGGGGGATTGGAACGTATTACTGCAGCTGCAAATCACAATGCCGATGTCTTCACGATCAATATTTTCAAAGGAACGATTGCAGAATTGGAAACAGTCACAGATGCGCGGTATAGTGACGAAAAAAATAAACGTGCATTTCGCATCATTGCCGACCACCTTCGTGGAGCGATCTTTATGATGGTTGATGGGATTGTGCCGTCCAATAAGGATCAAGGATATGTTTTACGGCGGATTTTACGGCGTGCGATCTTTTATGCTGATGTGTTAAAGATCCCAGAAGGTGCTTTAGCGACTCTTTCGATGGATCTTGTAGAAATGTACAAACAGGCCTATCCATCTGTTGGTGAAAAAGTTGAAGAAATTCTTGCAGAAATTGCGAAAGAAGGTACGCAGTTTCGTAAAACACTTGCAAAAGGTTTACGTGAATTTGATAAGATTATTACAAAAAATGAAACGATCTCAGGAAAAGATGCCTTTATTCTTTTTACAACGTATGGCTTTCCACTGGAATTGACGCAAGAACTTGCGCAGAAGAAAAATATCAATGTTGATCTCGCTGTCTTTCAAAAAGAATTCAAAAAACATCAAGAAATATCCAAGACAGCATCTGCTGGGAAGTTCAAAGGAGGACTCGCAGAACACAGTGAAAAAACAACAGCGCTGCATACTGCAACACATCTTATGCTTGCGGGTCTACGGAAATATGTTGGTAAAGATGTGCATCAAAGAGGGTCAAATATCACCCAAGAGCGGACGCGTTTCGATTTTACATGTGATCATAAGGTGGAGCGTGATGTTCTTGATCAAGTTGAGAAATATGTGAATGCGGCGATTGAAGCAGACTGCCCTGTAATGATAGAAGAAATGACAAAGGGAGAAGCACTTAAGGCTGGTGTAGAGGGTAGTTTTTGGGAAAAGTATCCAGATCGAGTTATTGTATACACAATTGGTGATGATGACTGTGGCGACGTGTACTCACATGAGCTTTGTGGTGGTCCACATGTCAAAAATACAGGTGATATCAAGGGAACATTCAAAATATTAAAAGAGAAATCTTCTAGCGCTGGTGTGCGACGGATCAAAGCTGTTCTTGAGGAATAGCTAATAGAGAACAGATAAGAAAGAATAAAGAAAAAAGATGTCTTAGGACTTCTTTTTTATTTTCAAAAAGAATGACCCATTTAATCAGTGATTAAATGGGTCATTGATGCGTTGATTTGAAAATAAGTTGTCTGGAGTCTGAATTTTTCTTTCAAAAACAAAGTTTTTGTTGAAATACTTTTAATATGTTGGGTGTGGTAAAGTGTAAATAGGATATCCACAGAAAGGAGTAAAAAAATTTGCGTATTTTTAGTGTGAGGAGTATTATAAAAATACAGTTAGGTAGGGGTAGTGTGCGATATTCCCTTACAATTTTATATAATTTTTTAATTGAAGAATCATTAGGCTAAGAGATTTGATTGAATTGAATAAAGAGGCGACAAGAAATTGTTCAGCTAACTGTGTGAAACAGTCGTGTTGAGTTGTGTCTTGTTGCTTTTTTAGTTTTTTAAAGCATCAAATTTGCAATTTTAATTTATTATTTCTAAATAGAACATTTCGTGAGGAGGACGTGATGTTCCAAAAAAATATGGTATTACGAAAGAGGACCGTCAATCGATTAATGAAAGGCTTCAATATTATGATATTGAGTGTGTTTTTGTTGCAACCTGCAGGTGGACCAGGTCTTTATTTTGCAATTGCTGCAAGTACGGAGTCTGCTGTTGCAGAAGAAGTCGTAGAAGATGTTTCGGCAGAAGAATCTACTGAGGAAGCCGAAGAAACTCCTGCGGAGGAATCTACCGAAGAAGAAAGTGTTGAAGAAACACAGTCGGTCGCGACCGACGTGTCAGGGGATGATGAAAATACTGAAACAACTGAAACGGATGAAGTCACAGAAGGAGAGATGATGGAGGAATCGACTGATGAGGATACAGCTGATGTAGATACTACAGAGGGAGATGACGCTACAGAAACACCATCGGTCGTGACCGACGTGTCAGGGGATGATGTAACTGAGGAAGGTGAAGAAACTGATGAAACAGTCGTTGAAGAATCAACAGAGGGTGAAGGGAATACGGAAACACAGTCAGTCGCGATCAATGTATCAAAAGATGATGAGGGAAATATTGTTGAAGAAGATACGCAAAGCGATGTCGAAGAAGAATGCAAAGATGAATGGACATACAATGACGAAGATAATTCATATACACGATGTGTCGAAGAAGGTGTCGAGTATGAACTCGATCTCGATGATACGGATGACGTTGATGGACTCAAGATTACATTCACAAAGATCGACATGGAAGCAAATGCAGATAATGCACGTGAGATCACAGTAAAAGAAGTAAAATTAACAGATGAACAAATTGCGGAATTAAATGCTCTGTCTGACACAGCTTGGGATATCACATCCACAATGGAAAATGGTACATTTGAATTCGAATTAATATTCCCATCTCTTAACCAGGATGTAGATGCAGACTTGATAGAAGTTGCTTTTGTTGAAGACGAGGATGACCTTGATAATGAAAAGAAAGTTGAGAAAGTGGATGCGGATGATATAAGTATAGATGAGGATAAATCTGAGGTGAAAATAGAGAAGATAGATCACCTTACAATTTTCACTGTTATTTCTCCATCTTCGGGAACTAGTCAATCAGTTAAAATTACACAATGTAAAGATGGCGCGGACGGAACTGTGCAATGTCAAGATGCTGCATGGGTGACAGGATCTCTTAACGCACAACAAGCACAATACTTAGAGGGAGATTCTGTTCCATACCGTGCTGTATTTAAGAATCTTACTGCTGGAGAAACTTATACTCTTGAGATAGAGTGGGATACGACGAAATCAGAGAAACATGCTCTTGATTATCTTACAAGTTTTGACAGAACTAAAATAGATGCTGATCCATGCAGTGATATATTTAGTGATTGTGATACTGTCGTTCCAGAGACTTTGTCGATACCTCTAGATTCAAATGTTTCTGGTGAGGGTGTTACGCAGATTCCAGGAGAGTTTACTATCTATAATGCTCATAACACAACACTATCACCATATACGATGATTGGAGACTATACTGGTGATAGTTCAACAAGGATAACAGTCACTTTTGACGCACATGGGGATGATTATGTTGTTTTGGCATGGGGTGGTCATATTTCCACTCGTGAAGATTGGGGTCAGGATAATTCGGCTATTAATATTTCAGGAGCTCCGTATCACATGAGAGTCCTAGATTTTACATGTACAGAGGCAACTAATTGTAGTGTGGGAAATCAAGACCTCTCGCTTTCTGCTAGCGCTATCGTATTTCCTGGGCAAATTACGATTATTAAACAAGCGAATCCAGAGAGTGAAACAGTATTTCAGTTTTCTCAAAATATTGATAATTTAGGAGATTTTTCACTAATAGATAATGGGACAACATCAAACACAAAGGTATATAGTGAAATTGTAGATTTTGGTGAATATGCAGTAACAGAATCTGTTCCATCGGGATGGTCACTTGATGATATCGCGTGTGTGGATGATTATACACAGGATTCCGTTGGAGATATATCTACAGGTACAGCTACTATAAATCTCGAAGAAGGAGAATCAGTGAGTTGTACATTTACCAATACTGAACAACAAGGAACATTGACACTCGTCAAAGTACTTCCAAATGATAATGGTGGTAGTGCAGTTGAAGGTGACTTCGCTGTATATATTGATAGTGTTACTTCCTCATGGGGAACGCATACTGTCGATGCTGGTACATATGTTGTAAGTGAAGATACACTTCCTGGATATACAGCTGGTGACTGGTATACTGACTGTGCTAGAGATGGTACGGTAACGCTTGCGCCAGGTGAGAACAAAACTTGTACGATCACAAATGATGATGAC
>JAUVJK010000081.1 GCA_030592425.1 Candidatus Moraniibacteriota bacterium | reverse complement strand
TTTTCAAGATAAAGCGTCGTTGGGTCACTTTCTACAGGATAATGATAGGTCATACCACTGCGAGCATTCTTGAGAATAATACCCTCTTGTGGGATTGGAAGACTCGCAAACCGCAAGAATTGCCATGCTTCATTGATACGCATGTCATTTGTCAGATTAAATTCTGGATCTCCAGTAACAGCACCCGTATTAGAATCATATCGCGCAGCAACTGCAAAACCCCAATAATTTGCGTAACTCAAAGGGTTTTCCTGCGATAACTGTGGTATTTCTGCAACAGCAAAATTTAACTTTTCATTTTTACTTTTGATCGTTTCATACTGCCAAGAATAATTGATCATCATCGCAGCAGTTCCTTCAATGAATGCATCAATCGAATAATGCTGTCGCTTATTCCATGTATAAAGTGGTGATGATGTGCGTGCAAATTGTGTATAATAGCGCATTGCATTCTCTCCTGGCACCTTTAATTCACCCTTTACATTCACAGACTGATCTATTCGAGACATACCATCTTCCGTTGCCATCATAGATCCCTCCTGCATCATCAGCAATCCCAAGATATCAGTTGAACGATTGATATTATGAGCTGTCCCAAGAGCAATACCTTGTTGCGTGATCTCACCATTTTCATCGATTTGAGTTAATTTCTCGACAACATCATTTATTTCTTGCCATGTTTTTGGGGGAGATACAATACCAGCTGCATTGAAGATGTCCTTGTTATAATACAAAGCAAGAGAATCAACTGTCAGTGGTGTCGCATAGATCTGTGTATTTTTCATAAAATCGAACGCAGCAACATCGACGAGACTCTCACGAAACATTTGTTCATTGATGACTTCTACTGGCGCTGCAGCGATCTTATCTTCAAAAGAAGGAATCCATGTATTGTGTACCATAAAAATATCTGGTCCTCTTCCAGCAGCCATTGCATCGAGTAATTCATCGCGATATGTCTCTGGTGTAAACTTTCTATATTTGATACTGCCGATATTTGGATTTGTCTCTCGATAAGCATTAAATAATGGCTCAAGATCATCACTATCATCATAAGCGCCCCACACCTCAAGATCTACTTTATATTCTTGGGGCTTTTCTTTGCAACCACAGCCACCCAAAACAAGGGAAATGACAAAAATACCAATGATAAATTTTCCTTTTGTTTTAATAAATTCCATATTATTTTTTTTGTGCAACAACGGCATAGTGATAATCACTTACCGTAAACTTTTTTGTTATCGTAAAATTATTATCTTCTGCTAATGTAATCATCTGCTCTTGTGTGATCCGTGCTTTTTCTGGTGGACCAATTGGCAAGTTGCCTTTACTCCAACCGATCAAAAGAAGTTGTCCGTCATCTTCGAGAATACGAAATGCCTCCTGCAATAATATTTCTTTCTCTTCATTTTGCCATAGTACATTGCGCATGATCACCAAAGCAATCGAATCATTTTCAAGACCAGAGCCTTTGGGCTCGCATAAATTAACACGACTTGTCTCAATATTCTTCAAACCCTCTGCGCGTGCTTTTGCATCAACTGTTTCAAGTGCTTGTGGCAGCACATCAAAACAATGAATCGTTCCCTGAGAATACATCGCAAGTGGAATTGCAAGAAAACCTGGTCCACAACCAAAATCTGCAATATCTGCAGCATTGTCAATGTCCATATTATCAAAAATAACTTGCGGATCCAACATATATTTTGAAAAAGGATTTAATAGTCACTCCTGTATAATCATTATACAACAATTTACTCTTCAAAGGAACATCCCTTTATAGGGCATCCTTACAAATAAAAACTCTCTACTTTCCTGTAGAGAGTTTTACTAATGCCATTTGTAAATCCCCTTTACTTATTTGGCCCACGTCCTTGTCCGTCGGCAGACTTTTGAAGACCAAGGTCTTTCATGATCGCGCGTGCCTGATCATGTTCACCATCTGCACGTAATTGACGCGCTTCCTGTAGCTTATCAAAATCACTTTCGGTATCAATCTTCTCACCGAAGAATTTCGCTTTGACCGCCGCCTTAAACGCCTCCCAATTATTCATCTCAACTGCTTCCCGCGCTTGTGTGTTCATATTTTGATGTGCGACGCCATCACGCTCCATGTGACGTTTTTCATAACGACCCTGTGACTTTTCTCTATCTTCATTTTGATTAACATGTTCACGATGCTGCATCCTCTCTCCTTGCGAGATATTTTTCCGCTCACCTTTTTCACTTTTCCTAGAGCCTTTATTTTTTTCTCCTTGTTCTGGTCTCTCCTGCATCGCATGACGCCCACCTTCACCTATTTTTCCTTCATCAAAGCTTGCATTTACACCTGAGATCGCCACAAGCGACATCACACCAACAGCGCCAGCGATGATAAAAACATTCGTCTTTTTCATAGTAATTCGTTTAAAAAATAATTTATTCATATTCATAGACGTGGAATGATCATGTCCACAACTATTGATACGCAATACAATTTATTTTCTTTCATGATGTATACCCCGTACATTTCCTTGTTCTTTGTATTTTTCGTATTGTTCCCTATCTGCACCATACACTCTATCGCCATTGTCACTCTCATCTTCAATTTCTCTTTGTATTTCTAAGGTTTTCTCCTGCTTCAACAGTCCCTCTTCATATTGCATGCGCTTTTCATGCTGTTCATCAGATATATTTCGATGTGGTAAAACAATAATTTCTTCTGCTTTAAATTTATTTTCACCATTTTTCTTTCCAACGACAAGAACACGCACATCCTGCAGAATGGTACTGAAAGTATCATTTGATTCAACAAGCCATTCTTCCTCAAAGTGACGATTGACTAGCGTAAAATGACCTTCTGAAATACTCGTCACACGACCCATAATACTGCCTTCTTTTGGCTGATGCATCAGAATTGCACGGCGTTTCTCCACTGTTTTATATTGTGGAAGATGTCGCCCGAATGATTCATCGATCAAGCGATCTGCTCGCATTGCATGTAAAACTGTACCACCGATCAGACTTCCAACGATCAACACTAGCACAATTCCCCAGAGAGGATACCGATAGCCCTTTTTTGTATGTCGCAATGCATAATCAGCCGCTGCCACAAACACGATCAATGCGATGATCCAAATGATCGGCATAATGATCATCATATGCTCAAACGCGCCACGACCGATCACACCACGCAGCTGCCATGCACTTCCACTAAAAGCAAAGATGATCAATGACACCGAGATTGCACCAGCAATCAAAAAAACAATACCACTGATCCACACCAGAGTATTGCGCACAATGAAGTGCCACCGTGGTGTTGGTGCAACATGTTCTTTTTCGATTGTTTCGAGGACTGATTGTGCAGTACTCTTTTTTTGTTCACTCATAGTTGTATTATTATACGATTGGATTTTCAGCGAGTCTTTGTCCAAATTGTTTTTTTGCTCGATGCAGAAGTGTCGCTACCGTCCCTGGCGGTTTTTTGAGAATGTCAGATATTTC
>JAUVJK010000011.1 GCA_030592425.1 Candidatus Moraniibacteriota bacterium | reverse complement strand
TGTGAAAGTTTTCAATAAAGAATGTGCTCTTGATACATCGTGTTCCTATTTCCTCGGCTTGCCAACATGCATTTATGGTTTCGTGATGTTCACGATCCTTCTGATCGGATCAAGTGTATTACTTTTTCATAAAAAGAAAACGTGTCAGACAAAGATCCTCAAAGTGATCTTCAGTGTGGCAATTATTGGTAGTCTTTTCTCTCTCTATTTCGCTACTGTCGAGATCATGGGCGGTGTGACATCAGCGTTAATCTTGCCAACATGCGCATATGGATTGATTGCTTACGTTATCATTTTTGTCGTTTCAGGGCATGCGCTTTTTAAGAGTGACAAAGGGATCGAAATGGATACGCAAGAATGATCTTGCGTAGGTAAGTGTATTTTGTCGGAGATAAAGAATTGCTTTTAGACAAATATAAAACCCGCCGTGATGGCGGGTTTTATATTATGCGGACTTCTTTTCTTTTGAAGGTGTTTTTTCCTTTGCTTTCTTCGTTACTTCTTTTTCTGTCGTTTTCTTTGCTACAGCTTTCTTCGTTGTCTTTGGCTGAGCTTTCTTTACTTCTTTAGTCTCCTCTTTTTTCGTGGGAATTGTTTTTTCTAGTGTGCGATCCTCTTTTTCTTTGCGTTTTTGTTCTTTTGATTTGATGTTCTTGCGCAAACCTTTCTTTTTGTCTGCTTTTTGTGAAAGTTTCTTGAAGCGGTCAACACGTCCTGTTGCATCAACTACTTTGCGTTTGCCTGTATAAAAAGGATGGCACTGTGAACAAACTTCAACAGTGATCTCTTCTTGTGTCGCGCCAGTAGTGAGTGTTGCACCACACGAACACGTAAATTTAGCATCGCTATAATATTGTGGGTGAATATCTTTTTTCATAAAAATATGGTTAAAATTTCTCGATCATAGAATTATTAAAGTGCCTGGACAGGCAACGTTCTCCTTCAAATAGTACCGCATTAGTCTAGCATGCACTGCAATAATTGACAAGGGAGCACTTGTACGATATGCTGTGAGAAGTCCATGGGCAAATTTTTTGCTATGGACAGGTGTTTATTGTACCTCACAAGAGGTGTAGTAAATGCACTTAATATCACGATATGCTGGTTGCGTGATCCATTCCTGTCACACTCAGTCATGAAAATGGCGCAGTCTGATAAGGATCACATCTCTGATGCACATGGGTGCATTACCTGCATATTCTAACTCATAAGGAAAAAAAGTTATGCCAACAGAAGAAAAGAAGTCTGCAGATGATGCAGAAGAAGTAAAACAAGAGTCGAAAAAGAAGTCTATCAGAAAGACAGATGTCTTTGCTGATTTTGATTTTGATTCAGTAGAGCTATCAATGGAGGCTCTCCTCAAGTCTGGTGCTCATTTTGGACACCAAAAATCACGTCGCAATCCAAAAATGGATCCTTATATTTACGGTATTCGAAACGGGATCACGATCATTGATCTCGCGCAGACTGTGCCTCTCATGGAGAATGCATTGAAATTTCTTGGAAATGTACGACGCAGTGGAAAAAAAGTTCTCTTTGTCGGGACAAAAAAACAGACCTATGATCTCGTTGTTTCAGCAGCAAATGCTACAGATAATCCATACGTTGTTGAGAGGTGGCTTGGTGGAACATTTACAAACTTCAAAAATATTCGTAAACGAACACGTTATCTTCTTACAATGGAAGATGCACAGGAAAAAGGAGAACTCAAAAAATATACAAAATTTGAGCAAATGAAAAAGAAGGAAGAAATTTCTAAGCTTGAGCGCAAAATGGGTGGGATCAAGAATGTGACAGATCTCCCAGGAGCAATCTTTGTCACAGATCTCAAAGAAGATCATCTTGCAGTTAAAGAGGCGCGTGCAATGAACATCCCAGTAGTTGCAATTGCTGATGCAAACAGTAATCCAGCTGATGCAGATTATCCGATCCCAGCAAATGACGATGCAATTTCCTCATTGCGATATATTCTTGCACTTGTGTGTAAAGAATTGGGTGCAACAGGAAAAGATAAATAAAATAACTTCGCTTTCTAGCGGGAATAAAAATAATAATTACAACTATGAGTTCACTAGAACAGATCAAAGATCTTCGTGAAAGAACGGGTGCTGGCATTATCGATGTAAAGAAAGCTCTTGATGAAGCGAAAGGAGATGAAGATATAGCAATTGATATCTTGCGAAAAAATGGAAAAGATAAAGCTCTGAAGCGTGCTGGTCGCACAGCGAGTGAGGGAATGATCGCAGTGTATGTTCATTCTAATAGTAAGATCGCAGCAATGGTCAAAGTTGCGTGTGAGACAGACTTTGTTGCGCGGAATGAAGATTTCCAGGCATTTGCACGTGATATTGCGATGCATATTACGGCTGCAGCACCAACGTGTATTGCTCCAAGCGATGTTGATGAGACATTAGTTGCAAAAGAACGAGTGATATGGGAAGAACAACTTACTGAAGAAGGAAAACCCGAAAAAATGATCGGACAGATCATGGAAGGGAAGGAGAAGAAATTTCGCGCAGAGCAAGCTCTTTTGACACAATCATTCGTAAAGGATCCTGATCAAACGATCGAAGATCTTCTTAATGAAAAGATTGCTGCAATCGGAGAAAAAATTGCGATTGAAGAGTTTGTACGTTATGAGTTATAATACACATAGATAATATACTTGATACTTATCTGATCTCTATGATCTCATTCATTGTTCCGCCATTAATTATTATCCTCGGTATTGGTGCGATTATTGTGCTGTTAGCACGTCGTACTAGGGATGTTGATTTTACTGTTGTGCCGCAAAAGAAAAAAAGTGTTAAGCAATCACATATGCCACATACGAGATCAACTGTACGTTCTCCATCAAAAAAGGGTATATCAGAGAAGTTCTCAACATCATTGCAATCACTTAAGAGATCATCAGAGTCTCTCTTTAAGAAGAATAAGAAAGATGCTGCTATGATGGCAAATCTATCTGATGAATCAATAGATGCTACAGGGACACAAGATGAGATCGAAAAATCAACGCTCACATTTGTTCGACGACGCTTGATGTTACAAGAACAACAAAAACAGTCGACAATGCAAGGTGGTGATGTAGAAAACCCTCATGAAGGAAAGAAATATTATAACGAACAAGAAGTTGATCTTGTTCGTCGTATCGCAGATCATCCACACGATATTGATGCCTATGAGCAACTTGGAGATTACTATTTGGTGCACAAAAATTATGATGAGGCGCATCAATGTTTCAAACAAATTCTTAAGATGCAACCACGAAATCGACGAGCACAAATGATCATGAAGCGTTTTGCACAGGATCATGAAAAGACGAAGAAAAATATTGATGGAAACATAGTCGCTCGCGAGCGACGTGTCAAGGAAGGGAATGAAGAGTAGAAAAGTGAATAAAAATTGTTTTTCTGACGAATGAGATATAAGAGGTATTTGCTAGAAAATGTGAAGAATATAAAATAGTAGTTATTAGTTTCCGCCAGAGGCGGACAGCCTGCCTGCCGGTAGGCAGGTGTCCGAGCATCGGTTTTGTAAACCGCAGGCACGTGAATATTATTTGAAAAGTAGTGATGGAAAGAAGGATCTGAGAAAACATTTGACAGTAGTTTTAAAGAATATAGAATAGGTATTGCGCCACCTTAGCTCAGTTGGTAGAGCAACTCACTTGTAATGAGTAGGTCGTCAGTTCGAGTCTGACAGGTGGCTCATAGTAAGGCAATAAGGTTTTGATATTGTTTTACGATACATAGTGCTACCTTCGTCAGTTCGCCCGAAAACCACTGAAGGGTTTTGGGCGCCATGCACCCTTTAGCGGTGCAAGGCGAGTCTGACAGGTGGCTCATATCAGATTAAAAATGAAAAAGATAATATCAAAAAGATCTTTTATCTTTTATCTTTTATTTTATATATTTGATATATTACCAGGGTCGGTGGCGGAGTGGTCAATCGCAGCAGACTGTAAATCTGTCGTCTTCGGACTACGGGGGTTCGAATCCCTCCCGGCCCACACTTCGACTCGCTCTCAAAAAGTGAGAGCTTGCTCAGTGTAAACATGCCATATTTAATGATTTGCACCAAAGCTAGAGTTTCATAAAAGCGAGGCGAAGTACCCCGAGTTTGTCGAGGGGCACCTCATAATATTCAGCGAAAGTGGAAAATGAATGAGAATTGGTATGTTTATATTGCCCGAGCAAGAACCAGTAGGTATTACACTGGTATATCAAAGAACACGAAGAAACGGATCGAAAAACACAATTCTGGTCAAGGCTCAAAGATGGCCGTACAGCAAGGGCCATTTGTTTTAGTTTATAGCTCTGACCCCTTTTCTACTAAATCGGAAGCAAGAGAGGGAAGTGCAAATTAAAAAATGGAGCAGAATTAAAAAAGAAAAGTTGATCAGTGGGGAATGGAAATGAATTGTGAGAACTACTATGCCCTCATAGCTCAGTTGGTAGAGCGCATCCATGGTAAGGATGAGGTCAGCAGTTCAAATCTGCTTGAGGGCTCAAAAACAGATATGAACTTCGTCACTAAATTATGTGTGGCGGGCCTGCCTAAATTTTTTACTTTGTAAAAAACTTTGGCAGGCGGGTATAGTGAAATGGTATCACAACGGTCTCCAAAACCGTTATTCTAGGTTCAAATCCTAGTACCCGTGCAGATATTAAATACGAACAACAGTCTCATTCGTCATTCGCGAGACACGTCGCTCGCGAGCGAAAGGTGTCTCCAAAACCGTTATTCTAGGTTTAAACCCAGGGTTTATCCCTGGGCAAATCCTAGTACCCGTGCAAAATAAAAGAATCACGTCATTAATGACGTGATTCTTTTATTTTGCTATAATATCCAATAGTAATAAATAGTAGTAATTAATCATGGTCAAAATACTACTTCCTCTAAAACAATTTCAAGAGACACTGCATTCTGGTGTATGCGGCCCTGCATCTCTGAAGATCATTTTGGCATATTATGGTATCGAAAAAATGGAGTCAGAGCTTGCTGAGAGTTGCAATATAGATAATAATCTCGGTGTGAGCGCTGAAGATATTTGTAGAATAGCACATGATCTTGGATTGCATACTATTATAAAAAATAAGAGTTCATTTGATGATATTGAAGAATGGTTGATGAAAGATATTCCTGTTATTGTTGACTGGTTCACGCGAGGGCGATGTGATTATGATGATGGTGCGGTAGCCGATGGACATTACTCTGTTGTAATGGGATTGGATGATACTTTTATCTATCTTCAAGATCCTGAAATTGGTTCTATGAGAAAAATAACAAAAGAGGATTTTATGACAGTATGGTTTGATTTTTCAGGTAAAATAATCAAATCAGATGAATTGATCATTCGTCAGATGATCGTGATCCAAAAGTAATTCTGGTTTTAAATATGATCGATCGGAAAATATCTAAAGATCTTTCATATACTTTGACTAGGAGTGTGAAAGTATATTCGGCAATTATATCATTGCGGGAAGAAGTTTGTGATGTCTAAATCTTCACAAGGAAATCACAATAGTATTGAGAGTGTTTTCTAGTAGGTATTTTATTTACCATTTTTATGGATCATGAGTATGTAAGCTTTTTTATTTATGGTATAATAGTAAAAGTATTTAAACACTTTTACTATGGATGTAAATCAAATTTTTGCTGTATCAAGTATCGTTAATGGAATTACTGCGATTGCGTATGGATCGACTGTGTTGATTGGTGGTGGTCGGAAAAAACTTTCAAATATCATCTTCTTTATTTTCACAGTAATGATTGCTATATGGAGCGCGGGATACTATTTTTGGCTTAATGCTGAAACGTATGTGAATGCTCGTTTTTGGGTCGGAATCATTGCCTTTGCTGCAACATATCTTCCAATCCTTCTTTATCATTGGGTAACGATCATTCTTAAACTTAAGCGGAAAGGTATTCTCATTATTGGATATGGTCTGTCCATGATCTGCTCAGTGTTTGTTTTTTCTGACTTATATGTGTCAGATCTTATTGAGATAAGTGGTTTTCACTATTGGCCACAGGCAGGTGTGGTATATATTTTTTTTATGGGTGTTATTTTTAGCGGGTTACTCCTTCTTGGTACGATTGACACCGCAAGGATCGCTTTGGGTAAAAATGTATATCATTATAAACATCGAATGATGGCTAAATGGATTCTCGTTGTTTATTTTTTAATTTGGATTGTTGGTATAACAAATATTCCATTGTGGTTTGGTATTGAGATCTTGCCATATGGTAATTTTCTTGTTTTTCTCTATGTTTTGATCTTATCGTATGTGGCTTTTCAATATAATGTAATGCATATTCGATCAGCATTAATACTATTGATCATTAATTTCATTATTATTGAGGCATTGGTTGATCTCGTATTGGCAAATACGATGGCAGAACTTATTTTTGGTATTTTTACAGTTATTGTACTTATTTTTTTCTCGTTCCTCCTTATGAAAACTTTCAACTGGGAGGTTAATCGAAAGGATGAACTTCAAGTAATGACGGATAAATTAGCGCGAGCAAATAGTGAATTACGAAAATTGGATAATGCAAAATCTGAATTTATTTCTATTGCATCACACCAATTACGAACACCATTAACGGCGATCAAGGGATATATCTCTCTAATCTTAGAAGGCTCTTATGGAAAGATAGATCTGAAATTACGTGATGCTCTTAATAAAGTATATCTTTCAAATGAACGACTTATTCAATTAGTAGAAGATCTTCTTAATATTTCTCGTATTGAATCCGGGCGCTTGGAATACAAATTTGACTTCTATCGTATGGAAGATCTCGTGGATGAATTATATGATACATTTGTGCTTCGTGCACGCGACAAAGGTCTTGAATTAGTGGTAAAGAAGCCACATAAAGCATTGCCACCGATTGAAATGGATTATAGTAAAATTCGTGAAGTGATCTCAAATTTAATTGATAATGCAATTAAGTATACAGAGAAAGGGACTGTAACAGTTATCATTGAAAAGCACTTTAATACTATTCGCGTGACAATTGCAGATACAGGTATCGGCGTGCCTAAAGAATTGATCGACCAGTTGTTTGAAAAATTTTCGCGTGGAAAAGATACGAGTCGTTTGCATGCAGAAGGAACTGGTTTAGGATTATATGTTGGACGTAATCTTGTTGATGCGCATCATGGTCGGGTGTGGGTAGAGTCCGCTGGTTCTGGTCAGGGTTCGAAATTTATCGTTGATCTCCCTCTTGAGCAACCGCGTGATGTACCACATCATGGAACATTGGAGGAATTTTCTATTGAGAAGAATGAATATCGACCTAAGAAAAAATAAAATTATGAGATATTCAATTTTATTTTTTGAAGATGCTCCAATGTTGTTGGAGTTCTATGCGTATGCACAGAAAAAGATGAAAATGCAGATCTACAGTATATTCCTGTAAGAAAAAATGTAGGAGAGAGAAGTCTTGTATTGTCTTTTTTCTGAAATGCAGTATTATTATGCCACGATAAAAAGTAAGAGATTCTCATGACAATGATGAAACCAAAACCACTTAGCGGCTTTCCAGAATTACTGCCTGAGGAACAGATCGTGTATCAGAGAGCTCTCGATACGATCAGAGAGGAATATGAACGATGTGGTTTTTGCCAGATCGAGACGCCCGCTGTAGAGCGTCAAGAGACACTTGTCTCAAAAGGCGGTAATGAAAAAGAGATTTATGCTCTTTCTCGTTTGGCAGCTGGTCCTGATGGAAGTACCGATACTGATCTTGCTTTGCATTTTGATCTTACTGTACCACTTGCGCGGTATGTCGCGATGCATAAGGGATTTCTTTCGTTTCCTTTTCGTCGTTATCAAATACAAAAAGTATGGCGTGGTGAACGCGCGCAGTCGGGTCGCTACCGTGAATTTCATCAATGTGACATTGATGTGATCGGACGGGGAAAAATTGATATTATTACCGATGCTGAATTGCCAAGTATTATTTATAGGATTTTTCGTAAACTTGATCTCGGTCATTTTGTTATTCGTCTTAATAATCGCAAAATATTAACGGGCTATTGCGAACATCTTGGTATTGAGCAGAAAGATATGATGAAGGTGATGCAGATCATTGATAAATTAGAAAAGATCGGTGACGATGCTGTTAGTACGTTATTGCAAAGTGATGCGCGCCTTAGCGCAGAGCAGACAGATGCTATGATCACTTTTTTGAGAAAGACATGTAATACGGATGAAATGCTCGCATTTCTTCAAGAACAAGAGATGGGAGAGACATTTACTCATGGTTGTAAAGAATTAAGAGATGTGGTGAAGGGTATACGGAGCTTTGGTGTGCCGGAAGAATATTTTTGTATTGATCTGACAATTGCACGAGGTTTGGATTATTATACAGGAACAGTATATGAAACAATTCTCACAGAACATGCAGATCTGGGTAGTGTGTGTTCGGGTGGTCGTTATGATGATCTCGCGACACAGTTTACTGACGAGAAATTTCCTGGTGTCGGTATATCGATTGGTGTGACACGCTTGATCGTACCACTACTGAGATCTGATTTTTTTACTACGGCGGTGTCAACACCTGCCACAGTATTGGTTACCACGATGGATACGGCATATATGGATCACTATATAAAATTTACAACGCAATTGCGTGATGCGCATATTAACACAGAGCTTTATCTTGCATCAAAAAAGATTGGTGATCAGTTGAAGTATGCACATAAAAAGGGATTCCTAGTTGTAGTGATCGCTGGTGAAGATGAGATAAAAAAAGATCTTGTGCAGATAAAGGATATGCACTCTGGTGAAGCGGTGAATAAGACATATGCAGAAATGATTCCCTACATCAGGACATTGATCCAGGAATGATACATAGTACAGTGATTACGCCTTTACAAATAGCTTTTCCTTTCGTATAGTTTAAGAAACCTCTATAAATATTGCTTTTCCTAGAGATTTCTTAATATATATACCGCACAGCGGTTATTTTTATTCGGTAACATACAAACATGCTACGTACACATACGTGTGGAGAATTAACAGATACACAAAAATCACAGAAGGTGACATTGGCTGGCTGGGTGCATCGTCGCCGTGATCATGGTGGTATTATTTTTATCGATCTACGAGATCGCTACGGATTGACGCAGGTAACATTTGATCCAAAAAAGAATAAAGACGCATGGGAAATTGCAGATCAATTACGAAGTGAATGGGTTATTGGTGTCACAGGCGATGTTGTTTTGCGACCTGATGACATGATCAATGACAAGCTCAAAACAGGGAAGGTCGAGATCGAGGCGAAACAACTGACGATCTTTTCTCGTGCAAAAACACCACCATTTGAACTTGATGAACAGAAAGTTGATGAATCAAATGAACAGATTCGTCTGAAATATCGTTATATTGATCTACGACGTGCATCGTTGCAAGAACTTCTCATATTGAAAGATAAGTATTTCCAGTATATGCGCGATTACTTTCATGCGCGTGGCTTTACAGAGATCCAGACGCCGATCCTTGCAAATTCTTCTCCAGAAGGCGCACGAGATTTTCTCGTGCCATCACGACTGCATCCTGGGAAGTTTTATGCACTGCCACAAGCTCCGCAGCAATTCAAACAATTGCTCATGGTTGGTGGTACGGATAAATATTTCCAAATTGCACCATGTTTTCGTGATGAAGATCCACGTATGGATCGCCATTATGGTGAGTTTTATCAATTAGACATGGAAATGAGCTTTGTCGAACAGGAAGATATTTTTGAGATCATGGAGCCTCTTATGATTGAACTGACGGAAAACTTCTCTCAGAAGAAAGTGGAACAATTAGATAATAACGGACGTTTCATTCAAATATCGTGGCGTGATGCGATGACAAAGTACGGCACAGATAAACCTGATCTTCGCTTTGAACTCGAGATCATCCCAGTTACAGAACTTGTTGCTGATTGTGAATTTGGTGTTTTTTCTGGTGCTGTCGCTGATGGTGGTGTCGTCCATGCACTAAAGGTTGATGGTGGGGCATCATTTAGTCGTAAAGTGATTGATGAATTTACAGAAATTGCAAAAACTGGTGGCGCAAAAGGTCTTGCTTATATCATCGTGCGTGAAGACGGGACATTGCAATCACCAATTGTCAAATTCTTAGGAGAAGAACTGGCAGGAAAGATCATTGAAATAACAAAGGCAAAAGCTGGTGATATCATCTTCTTTGGTGCGGATGACTGGCGCACAGCTAGCCTCTCCCTTGGTGCGGTACGTAATGCGTGTGCAGAGAAATTAGAACTTAAGGATCCTTCAAAAGCAGTGTGGTGTTGGATTGTTGATTTTCCAATGTACTCGTATTCAGATATTGAGCCTGATAAGATCGATTTTGATCACAATCCGTTCACGATGCCACAAGGTGGAATGCAGGCACTTGAAGAAAAAGAACCTCTTGATATTTTGGGACACCAATACGATCTTGTGTTGAATGGATTTGAAGCATCGAGTGGTGCCATTCGCAATCATGATCCTGCAATCATGTATAAGGCATTTGAAATTGCTGGTTATACAAAAGAAGAAGTTGATCAGCGTTTTAGTGCACTTATTGAAGCATTCCAATATGGAACACCACCGCATGGTGGAAATGCACCAGGAATCGATCGTATTTTAATGGTTCTTCATGAGCTTGATTCGATTCGTGACATTTATGCCTTTCCAAAAGATGGGCAAGGAAGGGATCTGATGATGGATTCACCAGCAATAACAACGGAGAAACAATTGCAAGATCTTCATATTAAATTGCGACCTTTAGAATAAAAGTACACCAAATATTGAGATGAAACGTAGCATTAAAACAAATACAAAAATAGAAATTGTGGAGCAAAAACATAGCGAAAGTCTTGATAATAACAAAATTCGCCTCATTACCTTTTTGGGGTTCCTTTTTGGTTTTTCTGTTGCTATTATTGGTTACTTGAGCGCAATCTATTTTCGTGAAGTGCTCGGAACGGATAATGTTGGTTTTTTGTATACGATCAGTTTCATTATTATTCTTATTGTTCTTCTCAATTTACATAAAATTTTGATGCGCATTGGTCGCGGTCGTACATTGATGATCACATTGACATTGCAGATCCTTGTGATCTTTGCTTTGATTTTAGCGGATACCTCTTTGTTTGGTGTGATCTTGATGATGATCTACTACATCCTCTATGCAGTTGTATGGGTTATGTTCGATATAGTTTTGGAAGCGTACTCGACAGATGGAGAAACAGGGCGTATTCGGGGGCTTTTTCTTTCAGTGATGGGGCTTGGTATTCTGTGTGCGCCTCTCTATGCAACAAATGTTCTTGATAAATTTGGTTTTTCAGCACTTTTTTTGACAAGTCTTATTCTTTACATGATCATGTTTGTCATTGTTCTTACAACGCTCAATCATATCCGAGGACATGTGAAGCGTCGTCATATCCCGATCATAGAAACGATACGTAAAGTAGCAAAGCGAACAGAATTGCGTAATATTTATCTTGTATCACTTGTTCTTCGTTATTTTTTTGCAACAATGACGATCTTTATGCCACTCTATCTCATTGATCTTGGCTTTTCATTACCGCAAATTGGGTGGATGTTCACGATCATGTTGTTGCCATTTATTCTCTTTGAATATCCTGTTGGTATTCTTGCTGATAAGAAATTTGGTGAAAAAGGTATCTTGATCATTGGCTTGATCGTTATGGCTTTGGCGAGTCTCCTTATCGTGATGACAGATTCAACGAGTTTTTATGTATGGACGGCAATTCTCTTCTTTTCTCGTGTTGGTGCAGCTCTCGTTGAGCCGATGCAAGATGCTTATTTTTATCGTCAAATTGATGGAAGTAATGTTGCGCTTATCAATTTCTTTCGTTCATCACGTGCCATTGCCTACATTGTGAGTACAGGTGTCGCAACAGTGGTGACATATTTCTTTGGTTTAGAAGCTGTTTTTGTTATGATGCTGATCGTTATAATAATTGGTATTTATCCAGCTGTAACGCTCAAAGATTCTCGTATTTCAAGATAGAAATTTTTTTCAAAGAGAGTTAAAATCGGTGGTTTAAATGTATTTCAATAATCATGGGAGTGATGTATAATGAATACCATGGATTATCGCGTGAAATTGGAGCAATTTGAAGGTCCTCTGGATCTCTTGTTGAATTTGATCGAAGAACAGAAACTGGATATTACAACGGTCTCGCTGGCAACGGTGACAGATCAGTATTTGGAGTACATCCAGAATAAAGAACATATTTCTTTATTGAATATTGCTGAATTTCTCGATGTTGCAACAAAATTGATCTTGATAAAATCCAAAGCATTGTTACCGCTCTTGGAGCTAGATGAACAAGAAGAAGAGGAAATCAAGGATCTTGCATGGCAATTGCAGGAATTTAAGAAATTTCGTGATGTCGCTAGTATCATAGGCGCAATGACCGCTGGGGATCACTATAGTGCAACACGTCCAGGATTTGTTGGGATGTCGGTTGCCTATGCACCACCTGAAGGGATTACTATGCATGATCTGAAGTCATATTTTTCGCAAGCACTTAGTTCGATTCCCCTGATCGAGAAACTGGAAGAGCGTATTATCTCTGATGTTGTCACACTCGAAGAGAAGATCGAGCAAGTACAGAAAATGGTTCGTTCACGTGCAATAACTACTTTTTCTGAGATGACAGGAGATACTAGTGATCGCATGGATGTTGTCGTTTCTTTTCTTGCACTTCTTGAACTTGTAAAGCAACGTGTCGTTTCAGTTGAGCAAGAAGATCTCTTTACAGATATTCATATGACCCACGCACACAATATGTCACATACACAATTATGAGTGAAGAAAATACAATTGAAACAAAAGAATTAGCGCGGACCATTGAAGGACTGCTCTTTGTATGTGGCGCACCAATAACGCGCACACGTTTAACGAGAGTAACGAAAGCAAAAAAAGAAGAAGTCGATCAAGCACTTGCAACTCTGGAAAAGTGGTATAATGATCAGCGACGTGGGATCACACTTTTGATCAAAGAGGATAAGGTGCAGCTTGCAAGTCATCCAGATATTGCAGAGATCGTAGAAGCCCTTGTGAAGGATGAAATGCATACGACACTGTCGCAGGCATCATTGGAGGTTTTATCGATCATTGCCTATAGAGGTCCGATCACGCGTACAGATATCGAGGCAATTCGTGGTGTGAATTGCAATTATACGATCCGAGCCCTATTGATACGTGGCTTGATCGAGCGTGAAAAAAGTACTGATGATTTTCGTGGATATATTTATAAAGTATCGTTTGATTTCCTGAAAACACTTGGTATTACGAAAATTGCAGATCTACCAGAATTTGAAAAATTATCAATTGACGAGCGTGTAGAAAAAATAATTCAACAAGAGCAAGGGGGATATGATCAAAAAAAATAGTGTCATCATCATTTTCGCAGTGATCTTTTTTGCTGGCGCCAGTAACAGCTTGATTATTACTGTGCGCGATCATTTTGGTGAACAAGATGATGGTGTTGTTGTAGGCGCATTTGATTCTACGAATGAACCGCTCTTTTTTGTAGCAGAATCACTACCGATCGAATCATATCAGCCTCTTCGGACGCGGGATTCCTATGAACTTACAGTAGAAAATGCGCATGCATCGATTGTCCTTGATGTTGATAGTGGAACAGTTCTGCACGCAGAAAATGCAAATGAGCATCGACAGATCGCGTCGCTTACAAAAATTGTGACAGCTATGCTTGTCATTGATCACATAAAAGATCGAGAAGAATTTTTGACTGTGTCGGAAAGAGCAACGAAAGTTGTTGGGTCAAAAGTTGGATGTCCCAGTTCTGGCTATTGCAAGAGTAATCGTATTGTCGCTGGCGAACAACTGAAGGTAAATGATACGCTCAAAGCAATGTTGATGAGCAGTTCCAATGATGCGGCGACAGCACTTGCAGAACACGTTGGTGGTGATATGGAGAGCTTTGTTGCGATGATGAACGATCGTATGCGAGAATTAGGTTTACGAGATACCAATTTTTGTACGCCATCTGGTCTTGAGACTGATGGCATGGAAGAAAGTTGTTACTCAACAGCTCATGATATTGCATTTGTTATGGTACACATGCTCGCACATGCACAGTATGATGTATTGTGGCAGATCATGCGAACAGAAGAAGCTGTGTTCTATGGAGAGGATGGACAATTGGAACACAAGATCGGCAATACAGATAGACTTTTAGGAGAACTGGATGGTCTTGTTGGTGCAAAGACTGGTTTTACACCAAATGCTGGTTTCTCACTGATCCTTGCAGCACAAGATTCGGAGCGTAAGCATCAAATTGTTGCTGTTGTCTTGGATAATCCTTATCGATGGAATGATATTCAAGATATGGTTGCATGGGCATTTGAAAATCATCAGTGGCAATAAGGTGAAGAGAATGATAAATTATTTGTTTTAGGAAAACGATCTTTATGGAATTTGCAGAAATTTATACAATACCAGAGGTAACGAATGTACTGAAAGTTCTCGTCACTGGAATGATGGCTTTTGTCATTGCTTTTTTTCTCACGCCCTTTTGGACGGATTTTCTTTATCGTAAAAAAATTGGCATCAAGATCAAAAAGTGCGATGTACAAGGAGAAGAATTGAGTTACGTCAATAAGATGCATGCGAAAAAAGATGGTACGCCAACAATGGGTGGCGTTCTCATCTGGGTTAGTGTACTCCTTCTTGCTTTCTCCTCACATTATATTTTCCCATTTTTCGCTTCGGTACTTGATCGTGATTTTATTGCGCGTCTTGATTTTCTTTCGCGTTCCCAAGTATGGCTACCACTTTTCACACTTGTTGCTGCAGGAATTCTTGGACTTTTTGACGACATTATGAGTGTGCGGGGATGGGGAAGTAATAAGGGTGGTGGTATGCGTTTCGCTATGCGCTTTTGGTGGCTCTTTGGAATTGCTTTTGTCGGTGCGTGGTGGTTTTATGACAAACTTGGATGGGATCACTTACACATACCAGCTGTTGGTGACTTTGCAATTGGGTTGTGGTATATTCCACTTTTTATTTTTGTGATCCTCTTCGCTGCGATCTCATCGAATGAAACGGATGGTCTTGATGGTCTCAACGGTGGCGTTCTTTTATCGGCTTTTTCTGCATTTGCATTAATTGCTTTTTTCCAAAATAAAGTTGATCTTGCAGCCTTTTGTGCAGCGATCTCTGGCGCACTTCTTGCATTTTTGTGGTTCAATATTTATCCTGCACGATTTTTCATGGGAGATACGGGAGCAATCGCCCTTGGGACAACGCTTGGCGTTGTTGCAATGCTCACGAATTCAGCTGTAATTCTTTTTGTGATCGTCTTTATTTATGTGTTGGAGTCCGGTAGTGTTGTGATCCAATTGACGAGTAAGCGGTTCTTTGGACGGAAGGTATTTCTCGCTGCACCATTGCATCACCATTTTGAGGCACGTGGATGGCCAGAGCCAAAAATAACGATGCGCGCATGGATCTTTACAGCATTGACTGCTGGTATTGGTCTGATCATTGGTATTTTTGGAATGGGCTAGTTGAAAGTCGAAAGTTTGTAAAGTCGATAAAGTAGGCGTATCAATTTGTAAAAGCAAATTACTAATTACTATCACTATGAAACTGAAAAAGATCCAAGATATTGATCTGGCAAATAAAAAGATCTTGATGCGTGTTGATTTTAATGTCGTTATGAATGATGACACAGGAGAGATCGTAGAATCTTTTCGTATTGATGCAGTAAAAGAAACTGTAAATTATATCCTAGAACAACCAGGCACAAAGCTTGCGCTCATCGCACATCTTGGACGACCCGATGGAAAAGTTGTAATGAATGATTCTCTTGTACAAATTGTTCCAGAAGTAGCACGATTGCTTGGACGACCAGTTTCTTTTGTATGTGATTGTATAAATGATGATGTTGATGCAGCATTGGAAAGTATTGATGACAATGAAGTTCTTCTCTTGGAAAACCTTCGTTTTCATCCAGGTGAAAAAGAAGACGATCATACATTCGCACAGAAGCTTGCTTCACCATTTGATCTTTATGTGAATGATGCTTTTGCAGTGTCACACCGTGCTCATGCATCGGTACACGCAATCACGCATTTCCTCCCGTCTGCAGCCGGTATGTTGATGCAACATGAATTGGATAATTTGGGAAAAGTAAAAGAGATTGATAAAACAGAGCGACCAGCTGTTGCGATCATTGGTGGTGCAAAGATCAATACAAAATTGCCGCTGATCAAACAATTTGAGAAGAAATATGATGTTGTTCTTGTGGGTGGAAGGATTGCGATCGAAGCACAAGAACAGCAAATGATCTTTTCGGATTCGGTGATCCTCCCTGTCGATTATGCCAAAGATAAACTTGATATTGGACCTGAGACGATCAAACTTTTTGTTGAAAAAGTGAAAGGTGCAAAATTGATCACCTGGAATGGACCGATGGGGAAGTTTGAACAAAAGCCATTTGATGCAGGAACACGAACACTTGTCGATGTGATTGCAAATGATACAGATGCCTTTTCTTTGATTGGTGGTGGTGAGAGTGTACAAGCACTTAATGAGAGTGGTCGATGGGATGACATTTCTTTTGTATCCACTGGTGGTGGTGCCATGCTTTCTTTTCTTTCTGGCGAAAAGATGCCAGGTCTCGAGGCATTGGTGATCGAGGAAGAAGACTGATATTGCTGGTCATGCGATCATTGTACAGTGTATAGCTCCTGTTGTGGAAGATATGTTAGAATGTTAATCATTTTTTATGCATAATGATATTAAAGTGGTCATCTTTGATCTTGGAAGAGTCTTGATTCCTATCGATGTGCATTATCTACTTGGTCGTGCATCAGAACTACTCAGTATTCCTCAGGGAGATATCGCTACGGCGTGGCGCGATAATCTGGAAGATCTTACGTTGGGGAGATTGAGTGTGGCAAAATTTTATGATGATCTGGCACAGGCACATGATGTACAGTTAAAAATGCCGGCAAATCAAGTAGTGGAAGATCTCTATATCTATTTTGAGAAAGCTCAGATCGGTGAAGAAATGCTTCATCTGATACAAAAATTACAAAAGCGCTATACCGTTGTTATCCTCACAAATGCAGAAGTAGAAACGGGAAAGATCTTTACGCAAGGAAAGATCGCTAACGCAGTTGATCATGTGTATGCATCATCTCAGTTACAGATGAGGAAACCAGATCGAGAGATCTATGAATATGTGTGTGATGATCTTGCTGTGATACCACAGGAATGTTTTTTTATTGATGATCTAGAGGAAAATGAGATTGGTGCACAAAAGGCTGGTATGCACGCTACTGTTTATATTGATTATGAAACATTGGTGCGAGACTTGAAGAAAATGAATCTTCTAACATCTGACACCTAGCTGTGATATAATACAAATATAAAATAAAATAATACAAATATTATAATGACGAAGATCAAAAAAGTATGTGCACATGAAATTCTTGATTCGCGCGGCAATCCAACAATTGAGGCAGAAATTCTTTTGGCTGATGGTACAAAAGCATGGTCGCAAGTACCAAGTGGCGCATCAACAGGAGAGTTCGAGGCACTCGAACTCAGGGATGGTGATAAGAAACGTTTTGGTGGAAAGGGCGTCCTTACAGCAGTGAAAAATGTAAATACCGAATTAGCAGATCTTGTAGAAGGAATGAATCCGTATGAGCAAGAAAAGATCGATGAAAAAATGATCGAACTGGATGGAACGGATAATAAGGCGCGTCTTGGTGCGAATGCAATTCTTGCTGTGTCTTTGGCTGTGTGTCGCGCAGCAGCGATCAGTAAGGGCGTTGCTCTCTATGAGCATATTGCTGATCTTCATAATAGGGATCGTAAAGATCTTGCTGTGCCAATGCCAATGTTCAATATTATCAATGGTGGCGAACATGCTGATAGTGGCCTTGCGATCCAAGAGTATAAAGTAGTACCTCTTGGTATCAAAACATTTAAAGAACAATATCGTGCAGG
>JAUVJK010000037.1 GCA_030592425.1 Candidatus Moraniibacteriota bacterium | reverse complement strand
GATTTGTTTCTGATGAAGAAAAATGGGTTTTACTGCAGAATGCTTCCATTTTTCTCTTCCCGACGCTCTACGAAGGATTTGGCTTGCCAATCCTTGAGGCACAGAGTATGGATGTGCCAGTTGTGACGGCTAATAACTCAGCACTTACGGAGATTGGTGGTGATAGTGTCCTTTTTGCTGCTGAGCATGATCCTGCAGATATTGCACAAAAAGTCAATATACTCATCAGTGACGAGAGTCTAGAGCGTGCTATAATAGAAAAAGGGCATAGAAACCTCACACGTTTTGATTGGCAAAAATGCGCCAATGAGATCGCGGAAATTCTTTTGGAAAAATAAAAAAGCCGCAGATACAGTTGTATCATTGGTTTTTTGTTATCGCACTGTGACTAATCATTATTTCGTCAAGTATTGTCCGAAATTTAATCACTGATTAATAAATGATTAATCATTTATTAACTCCTAACGAGTAGATATGTCAGATACTTCGCATACAATTGACCATATTCCTCTTCCTCCATCACTGAAGGATAAGAAGATTGCGATTGTGCATGATTTTTTGCTTTATCCTGGCGGGGCAGAGCGCGTTTTGCGTGCGCTTGCTGATCTTTTTCCTGATGCGCCAATTTATACACTTCTCTATGACAAGGAAAAAATGCGTGGCATGTTTTCCCAGAGCACAATTCATACAAGTTATTTACAGAAGTTTCCAGCTGTCTTACGTAAACGGCATCGGTGTCTTTTACCTTTTATGCCGAGTGCGCCAGAGGCATTTGATTTGCGTGAATATGATCTCGTGATCTCGACATCGTCAGCGTGGAGTAAGGGCATTGTAACGAAATTGCATACGAAGCATATTGCATATCTTCATAGCCCAATGCGTTATGTATGGGATGAAAATGTGGCATATGTGAAGGATGTTGAAAAAAAACATGGTTTTATCGTGCGCTCGGTGCTTTCCTATTTACGCGTGTGGGATTATCAAGCGGCACAAAGGCCAGATGTCCTCATTGCAAATTCCGCGTACACACAGAAGAGAGTTGAGAAATACTATCGTCGAAGTGCAGATGTGATATTCCCTCCAGTTACTAGATTAGATGCACCCATTAGCGATGGAACGCAAGAGAATGTGTCGGTGGAGAAGGATGAACAGAAAGGAGAATATTTTCTCATTATTTCACGATTATCACCGTATAAAAATACAGCACTTGCTGTTGAAGTGTGTAATAAAATGAAATTGCCTCTCATTGTCATCGGTGAAGGGAAAGAGTATGAAACATTGCAAGATATGGCAGGCACAACCGTCAAGATCGTTGGTTATAAATCGGATAAAGAAATAAAAGAATATTATAACAATGCACGTGCATTTCTATTTCCCTGTGAAGATGATTTTGGTTTGACAATGGTGGAATCACTGTCATATGGTGTGCCAGTGATCGCTCTTGGGCGTGGCGGAGCAAAGGAAATTATTGAGGAAGGTATTACTGGTGAATTTTTTGATGCGCCTGTTGCAGAGGTTTTTGCAGATGCACTACGGCGTTTTATAGAGAAAGAATCGACATATATTCCGCATGCGATGGTACAGAGTACAGAGCGTTTTTCACAAGAGATATTTAGACGGGCAATTATTGCACAGTGTGAAAAGATCATTAACGATCCACAAAAATGAAATTAATCGGCCATCATACACAAATTGAACAGTTGAATCGTGTATTGGTACGTGACATTACTGCTTCTGCATACATCTTTTCTGGACCAGCGCATATTGGCAAGAGAACATTGAGTGAATATTTTGCGCGAGCGATCATTGATGGTGCTCAGAAAATTGATTTTATAGAAGGATCTGAGCGTGACTATTACGGTGACCTTCTTTCTTGTGCACCACTTGAAGAAATGAAGAAAGTAACAAAAAAAGGCCAGAAAAAGAAGGAAAAAGGACGGGTGCAGGAAAAAAAGATCACACATGACATTACCGTTGAACAAGTTCGTGATGTTGTGCGAGAATTATCACTTTCTTCACTTCATGGTCATGCACGCGTATTGATCATTGATGATGCAGATCGTATGGGTCGTGGGGCACAGAATGCTTTTTTGAAAACTGTAGAGGAACCACCGCACAATGCGTATATCATTTTTATCACGTCAGATGTATCACGTCTTTTGCCAACAATACGTTCGCGTTGCCAGATGATGTCATTTGGTCTCCTCAATGACAAATCACTCTCCTCAATTTCTACAGATGAACAATTGCGTATACGTGCAATGGGGCGACCAGGATTACTTACAACATTGCAAAATGATGAGGAATTAAATCGGCAGTGCATAGTCGATCGTGGACAAGATCTCACTCTACAAACAGTAACGGTAGTACAGAAATTGCAGTATGCACAGGAATTATCACAAGATAAAGAAAATGCACGCGATGTTCTAGCGCAGATGCAATGGCACTTGCGTCAACGCATTCTGGAGGAGCAGTCCTATGATGAATACACAAAGATCATGCGTATTGAAAAGGTGCGACAACTCCTACGGACAAATGTAAATACACGTATGGCATTGGAAGAACTGTTTCTTCATTTATAATCTAAAATTTCTCTAAAGTAAGCAGATATTTATGCAAGAAAATAGAAAGAAAGCACGTAGTAAGATCTCTCAAAGTGAACAGTTGCAACAGGAGCGTCATGATGCGCGGCGAGAATATAAAGTATCGCGAGGATGGTTTCGTATTGTACTCTTTCTTTTTATAGGTACGGTTTTTTATATTCTCTTCTTTTCTGATTTTATGCGCATCACGACGACGGCTGTGACAGGGACCAATGTTCTCACAGAGGCAGAAATAAAACAGGTAATGCAGGCAGAATTAGATGATAAATTACTCGGTGTGATCCCACGCAATACATTTCCTTTTGTTGTCCCACAACTGATCGAACAAAAATTAACAGAAACATTTCGTCGTATTGACAGTGTCGAAGTAAAGAGTGTTTTTCCTAATACTCTTACAGCTACGATAACGGAACATGACGCTGTATTAGTGTGGTGTCGTGATCATGGGAAGACTGATTGTTATATGATCGATCGTAATGGTGCAACATATGAGCGTGTTGATTGGTCATCACCAGATATTGTGCAGAATGATCAAGTGACGATCATTGACGAAAAAGGTTATGATGTTGTATTAAATGATACCGTTCTTTCACCTGAATATGTTGATCAGTTGATGCATGTTCGTGGTGCGATGGGGCGTGCAAGTGGTATTCTTTTTGATGATGATATCCTTGTACCGTCACGAATCTCAAATGAAGCACGATTAACAACACAGGAGGGGTGGTATATCCTTGTTGGATTGGATCATTCTCTGGAAAAAACAGAGCGTACCGTGACGACTTTTTTTGATAAAACGGCATTTGATAAACCACGTGAGGAACTAGAATATGTTGATGTGCGTATTGGGGAAAAAGTTTTCTATCGATTTAAGGGTGATCCTGTAGAATCTGATGATGAGGAATCCTCTGAGGAGGCACAGAAAGAGGGTAAAGAAATGATAAATGACGACGGAGAAGATGCATCAAAAAAAGAATAGATCTTTTCAGATATTTTTTATAATAAAACGGTCATTTCATGAGGAATGACCGTTTTAGAATGATTTGGGAATCTTTCTTATTCTACCTTATAAATGAGGATCGATGTTCCAATCTGATCGATTGGCTCAAGGTCAAGAAGCCACCGATAGGATTCATCATCGGCTTTTTTCTCATTGTATATTGATTCTTGACGGAAGAGGACGCTGATCGCATAGTAACCAGGTTCGATTGGTCGTTTGCTATCCCACCAGGGGATAAATTTTTCTGGGAAATAGGATTCTGGTTCGCCACCACCAAAGTAGTTGACACGGATCTTATCAATTTCTGGATGCTCATTGAGGTATGTGCGCAATCGTTTAAGATCTTGACCCCAATCAGCATTTGAATCAGTGACAAAATTATAGCCATTATGGGAACCACCAACGATTTGATTGAAGTAGGATGTGTAGTATGGATAAGCAGCGATGGTTATAGCGACCATGAGAGCTGTGAGGCCATAGCCACAATACCTAAGAATGTTCGCAAGATATTTATTTTTCATTGAACGAATGAAGTCGATAGATGTCGTTGCGACGAGGATGTAGAGAAATGGAAGAATTGGAAAAAGATGACGAAAACCAATATTAAGATTTCCAGTGATCGAGATATACGCATAGAACACTGCGAATGAGCCAATTGCCAAATGTGTGAAATGATTGTTCACAAAGAGAACAAAACGACGCCATGATTTTCGTGGTGATTGTGTGAATGTGTAGCCAACACTACGAAAGATCAACATAATGAAGATGAGCGCACTGAAGAAATAGAAAATGAGATGCGGAAGTGTACTTTTTGTGAGGAAGACGATCGGAAAGTAGAGTGGTGATGCATCAGCAGAAACGTGACTGAGAAAGAATGTGTCATTGCCACCAGCGACACGTTGAAATACTTGTACAACACCTTGCGTATAGATAGCAATTGGACGTGTTATTGGTGATTCGTTAGCTTTGAGGATAAAATCAAGCGATACTTGATTGCGCATACGATCATTGATCGCAATGCGGCCTGGTCCAATATTCTCGAGAACTTCCGCTGGCATATTGATCGTGACGGGAATGTAAACGATCCAGATCACGAGCACAGCCATCAGGAGCGCAACAATACCTTTCCCAACTGTTGAGAGAAATCTCTTGAATTTTTTGCCATCTCGCGAGATGCGGAAGAGCGGATAGGCGATCAAAAAGGCTGCAAAGATCGGAATGAGCATAATCGCAGAAAATTTTGTCAGTTGTGCAATGCCAAGGAAGAGTCCTCCAACAAGAGCATTGCTCCATGTCGGTTCTTTGAGAAATCGAAGGAAAAAGTAGAATGCGACCGTAATTGCAAAAGCGATACCAAGATCTGTCGTGACAAAATGATTATGGCCAAGAATATTTGGGTCGAATGCATAAAGGAGAAGAACAAAAAGTCCAGCAATAATACCTGCGAGTTTGCGTCCCCAATGGAGGAGAAACAGACCGAAGAGAGCAGAGAGGATAATGATCGGAACACGTGACCAAAAGAGAATTTGATCACCATCATTATTAGCGCCGTACATGATATGTCGACCAGCTTTCCATTGTTGATATTCACCAAAATCATTGATCTCATTCCAGAATGGGAGAGATGTATCAAAATTCACATCGAGTGCAAGAAGAGGAAGCCCAGCAAGTATTTTGAATAATGGTGGATGTTCTGGATTGAGGCGGAAATCGCCTTCTGTGACATAGGAATAGCCAGCAGGAATATGGGCGATCTCATCATATGTTGCAGCATCATTCCACGCATTGAGGAGCGAGATGCCTGTGAAGACAATCATGATCACAGCAACAATACTGCGATAATATTTTTTTGCAAATTGTTCAAGTCCCATAATTTTAGGTCTTAGAGATTAATGTAATTGATTATTTTTTGTGAACTTCATAGAAATGACTATTAGCACGATCATGCGTCGTAACTATGAGATCTGGATCTTGTTCTGTGAGAACTGTGGCAAGATATTTATCGTTATTTCCTATGAGAACAATGAAATTCTGTGTATGGTCGATCTGATCTAGTTCATGATCATAAAGGAAAATCAAATTATCTGTTTGTTCATTGAGAAGAAGGATTGGAAGTCGTGTAAGGGATCCAGTGACCACATATTTTGTTTGTTCTGACGGCAGTATTTGAACGTAGCGTCCAATATCGGTGAGATCTTTGTTGAAGCTGAAAGCAACTTTTGGGTGTTGTGCCCAAAAGATATGATATTTGATCGTATTGAAAAGACCAACATAAAAAAGTGTAATAAGTATGAGTGCGAGTGTAATGGCATGTGTTTGAGCTGAGCGTTCTTTTGCCTTCGTGAGAATGAAATCAAATGTGAGCGCTGCAAAAATATAGACAACAGGAAGAGCTCCGATGGAGCGTAGCGCATGTGGCAATCCTTCACGCGTCATGAATTCTGGAATGAGCATGATAAAGAACCAAGATAAAAGAAGTGTCTGGACAACAAATGTATTTATAGGTGATGATATGCCACTGTGCCGTTCCTTCTTGATCGTGCGACAGCTTTTGCAAAAGAGAATAAAGGAATAAATGATCCCAAAGAGAAAAGCAATGCCAGTAATAAGTTCGAGTGTCGGATAGGGCGGATAACCATGTCGCCAATTTGGATCACCATAAAAATTAAACTTTGCGAGAGAGAGCATCACTGTTTCCGCGAGTGTACCAAAAAGATCACCTTCATTTACCTCCTCCGAAAGAATGGAGATCGAACCAGAACGAGAATTGACAAGCTCGGGATGTGTATGAAATGTCCACAACATTGGAGCTGCAGAAAGGAAAGAGAAAATCATAAACAGAAGAATGCCATGCCAATAATTTTTAAGGAAATGTCGATACGTGATCAATAGTGCGATAAGTGTCATGATGAGGATGAGCGGCGCAATACGAAAAGCAATATAGGAATGCATGCCAAGGCCAAAGATGAGACCAGCAATAGCAAAATTATAGAGGTGGTGGTAATTTTTTTTAATAGGATCAAACGTACGTAATCCACGAAAGAGAAAATAAAATGTAAAAGTGAGAATTGCTGGGAGCATGATCGCACGAAAGCCGATGCGTGAAAAGTTGATCGCCCAAAAAGAAACAGCTGTGAGATAGGAAGCGATGAGTGCAAGGTGTGGTTTCTTGCGAAAAAGCTCACGACACAAGAGGTAGACACCCAGAACAGTGAGGATGCCAAAGAAGATCGATGGCAATTTAAGTGTGAGCATGCTGACGTTAAATAACTTGAAGGAGATACCGATCATGTTAATGTAGAGACCTTCACGACCATTATTATCAGGATAAAACCACTGATAGTCGCCACTTACCATTGCATCATAGGCATTGGTGCCATTATTTGCCTCATCTGGATAGATGCCAGGTGGAGCATTGTCGATATTGTAAACACGCAAAAAAGTTGCAAGGAGAAGAATTCCTGCAAGAACACTGTAATGAATTATTTTCTTTTTATTTTTCATTTCATAAATATGTGTGCATGCCTTTTGCCTATAGTTATTATAGCATAAATTTTACACAGATATGTAAAATTTTTTATAAGAATCAAGTAGTGATGAAGTGTGTGGATTATAAAGAAGCATGGTATAATAAAAATTAGATAAAAAACTTATTTTATGTCAAAAAACGAAATGTCGAATATACAAACAAAATCACAAGAGACGTATAAAATTAATAAAGAACCTACTGATGTGCGTAAGGGAGAAAAGATCACAACATTAAAGAGAGAGATTGAGGAGCAGAGCAAGGAACAAGCAACTGTTCAAGGGAAGCGTCACGATCAATTAGAACGGTCTATGAGAGAAAAGGAAATGAAACTGCATAACCTTGAGAGTGATCTTGAGAAGAAACGGCAACGCCGAGAATTAAAAGTAATAAAAAACAAATTAGTCTCTCTTGAAAAGGAAGTGAAAAAAGGAGTGACCACAACACGGAGAGATGAAATTGAAATTCTCGTTGCACAATATGAAAGTAATGTTCATGAATTGGAAAAAAGCATTTCTGTGAAGGATGCTCAAAAACAACAAATAATCGAAGATGGATCTAAAAAGAATCATATTGAAAAAAATGCAGATAATACAAAGAAAATAAAAAAAGACGATAAAAAGATAATAGAGAATGTAAATAAGAAGAAAAAAGGCATTAAGAATGGTGATCAGACAGTTGTAGAGAATATTGTGATAAGTGAAAAGATCTCCCTTGTGAATTCTTTTGAAGAGCTTTCTATGCTTTTTC
>JAUVJK010000067.1 GCA_030592425.1 Candidatus Moraniibacteriota bacterium | reverse complement strand
GCAAATGATATTCTCAGTGCGAAAGTGGAGATCATGAAGACGCTAACAGAGATCTATGATCGCACGTTTGCATCACAGGTACGTATCCTCTATGGTGGGTCTGTGAACGTAGAGAACGCACATGAAGTGTGTATTGTGCCAGAAATGGATGGTGTGCTTGTCGGTGGTGCAAGTTGTGATCCTGGAAAATTTGCTACAATTGCACAGCAATTAAAAAATTAAATTATTATTTTTTAAGTTATTCAATAACAAAATATGAAAACAAAAGTAGCAATAAACGGATTTGGGCGTATTGGACGCGCTGCGTTCAAGATCATGCTCGAAAAAGAATCTTGTGAAGTAGTAGGGATCAATGATCTTACAGATGCAAAAACACTTGCACATTTATTGAAATATGATAGTATTTTTCGTCGCTATAAGCGTGATGTGAGTGCGGAAGATGGCGCGATCATCGTTGATGGGACACGTTATCCACTGACAGCGGAGCCAGATCCAGGTGCTTTGCCATGGAAAGAATTAGAAGTGGACGTTGTATTGGAATGCACAGGTCATTTCGTGAAAGATGGTGCAGCATATGCACACATCGATGCAGGCGCAAAGCGCGTTGTTTTGAGTGCGCCAGCCAAAGGTGATGGCGATGTTGAGACGCGAGTGATCGGTGTGTCTGAGGTAGACGCGGGATCAACGCATGTTACATCGAGTGCCTCTTGCACGACAAACTGTATTTCGCCTGTTGCACGTGTGATTGTCGATACATTTGGTGTAGAAAAAGCAATGATGACAACAATCCACTCGTATACATCAACACAGAATTTACAGGATGGACCACACAAGGATCCGCGTCGTGGTCGGGCTGCAGCACAAAATATGATCCCAACATCGACGGGGGCTGCACTTGCAACAATAAAAGTGATCCCAGAACTCGTTGATAAATTTGATGGTTTTGCTGTGCGTGTACCAACGATCAATGTGTCACTAACTGATATGACATTCTTACTTAAGCAAAAAGCGACGCCACAGGAGATCAATGACGCGTTGATCAAAGCATCGAGTGGAGAAATGAGTGGTGTTCTTGGTGTGACGGATGAACCACTTGTATCGAGTGACTTTATTGGTGACCCACGTTCAAGTATTGTCGATCTTTCATTGACGAAAGTTGTTGATGGTGATCTGGTAAAGATTGTCTCATGGTATGACAATGAATGGGGCTATTCAAATCGCCTCGTAGAGTCAGCAGAAAAAGTTGGCAGTTTTCTCTAATTCTGGTAAATATTCAAAAAACGCCTCAATTGAGGTGTTTTTTAGTAGCAGAAAAGGACACTTTGAAACCCTTGACAAGATTGCTAGAGTATGCTAAAGTGTACTGTTAGTTCATTAAGAGCTTAATAGAATATGGGTTGCAATGAACATTTTTCATTGCCTGCGTAGATTCCTTCTGGAGTATCTCTCCTGATAGCGAAATTCTTTAAGGTTAATAGTTTGAGAGCCTAGAGGCTTAAAACTTAACATCTTCAAAGAAAGACTATCTGTGCAATTTTATTGCCACAGGACTACGTGACCCATCAGACAAAGGAATGATTGATCAAGTGCAACAACGTTGCGTATTATAAGACTTAGTTAAATGATTTCGTATTTGTGGAGAGAAATATAAGATCCTCCACACCTACAATTTCACTTCAACACTATAAGCAAATATATTAATCAATACATTCCCCAGACGCTTTACTTATCATAGTACAGCGTCTTTAAATTTGTTTAAGAAATTGGTTTGATATTTGTGTATTCTCTCCTTATATTATGTTGTAAAAAGCACGTTCGTGGCGTACAATGGAAGTGTATCTAAAAATAAAAAAATGCATGATATTTTAATTAAAAATGGCACGGTTATTGATGGAAGTGGGCGGCCACGTTTTGCAGCGGACATCGCGATCAGTGAAGATCGCATTACAGAAGTAGGACAGCTCGCAGGTGATAGAGCACATAAGGTCATTGATGCAAAGGGAAAATTCGTATGCCCTGGTTTTGTTGATGTCTCAAATCGTAGTGATGTCTATTGGCGGCTTTTTGAAAATCCACATCAAGAGAGCTTGCTTTATCAAGGTATCACAACGATCATTGGCGGAAATTCTGGTTCCTCTCTTGCGCCTTTTGCAAGTATTGATGCAATCAATACTATTCAAAAATGGGCTGACATGAGCAATGTGAATCCAGATTGGCACACAATGGAGGAATACCTCTCGTACATTGATGATCATAAAACCTCATTGAATTATGGTACACTTGTTGGACATGCAACACTACGACGTGCTTTGACTGGTGATGAACATCGGACATTGACAGATAAGGAGATAAAACAAATGCAAAAAATGCTCCGCACTGCACTTAAGAGTGGTGGTATTGGTTTGTCGACAGGTTTATTGTATACACACGCGCGTGCAACGGATGAACGTGAGATTGAGGCTCTCCTTTCTGTAGTGAAAGAATTTGATGCAATCTATGCCGTACATTTGCGTGATGAAGGTCAACATTTGCCACAGGCACTTAATGAAGCATTGTTGGCGGCGCAAAATGCACATGTTCGTTTACATATTACACATCTCAAGGCATTTGGAGAAAATAACTGGCATCTGATGGATGAAGCAATTGGCATGATCGAAATGGCACGCGCTGAAGGTGTTGTTGTAATGTTTGATGTTTATCCGTACACGGCGACGGGGTCAGTTCTTTATGCATTTCTGCCAGAATGGGTAAGTGAAGGTGGAAAAAAGATGCTACTTGAGCGTTTGCGGAATCCATCTATTCGGATGCGTGTTGAGAAAGAGATGAAAGATGCTGATGTTGATTTTTCGCGAGCGATCATATCTGTTTCAAGTATCGATGAAACATTGACACATCGCTCAATTGGAGAGATCGCGCAGCGGTCAGGACAATCAATTGAAACGACAGTGATCGATCTTCTTCTCGCGACAGAAGGTCAAGTAATCGTTATTATGGACGATGCGCTTCATGAAGAAAATGTTGCACGAGCGATCGCACACCCATTTTCTGTGATCACATCCAATGGTGCTGGTTATGCACAGGAATATCGCACAAGTGGCGCAGTGATCCATCCACGTAGTTTCGGGGCTTTCCCACATGTTCTGATGGAGTATGTGAAGGAACGTCATATATTAAACTGGGAATCTGCAATTCATAAGATGACGGGAAAACCTGCTAAATATTTTGGTCTTAAAAATCGTGGACTCTTGCGCAGCGGGTATTATGCTGATATTATTGTTCTGGATCAGGAAAACGTTCAGGATATGGCAACGATCGAAGACCCTTATCAATACGCTCATGGTGTCGACTGGCTTTTGGTGAATGGTCATGTATCGATTGCAAAAGGTGTTTATAATAATAAAATGTGGGGAGCTGCATTGCGACGCGAAAAATAGAGTGCAGTAAAGGGATATGAATAGTAATAGAAAAATACGATGGATATTATTGATGCAAATTATTTTAAAGGAAAACGTGTCACAGTTTTTGGCATTGGTCTTCTCGGTGGTGGTGTGGGAACGATCAGATATCTGGTCGAGCATGGTGCAAAGGTGATCGCGACTGATATCAAGACGAAAGAACAATTAGCGCATTCATTGGAGCAATTGAGTGATCTGAAAAATATCGAGTATGTCTTGGGACAGCATCGCAGTGAAGATTTTACAAAGGTCGACATGGTGATAAAAACACCAGTTGCGCCGTGGAATAATAAACATATCAAACTTGCATTGGAACATAAGATCCCGGTTGAGGTTGATGCAAGTCTTTTCTTTAAGTTATGTAAAGCGCCGATCATTGGTGTGACGGGGACAAAAGGGAAGACAACGACCGCACATATGATCTATACGATCCTAGAGCGCTCTGGTCAACAACCTCTCAAGGTTGGCATTGGACAAACATCAGTATTGGATCGCTTGAAGTTGATCAAAAAGAATACTGTTGTGGTCTTTGAGCTTTCAAGTTGGCGGTTATCTGCGCTTAAGAAAGCAGAATTAAGTCCTCAGATCGCTGTTTTTACAAATATTTTTCCAGATCATATGGACTATTATTCCTCAATGGAAACATATTTCAATGATAAAAAGAATATTTATCGATTTCAAAAACCGAAAGATTGGTTTATTGCAAATTGTGATGATAAAGAAGTATGTGAATGTACAGAAGAGGCT
>JAUVJK010000033.1 GCA_030592425.1 Candidatus Moraniibacteriota bacterium | reverse complement strand
CAGTTCGATGCATTTTATGAAAGAGAAGATACGTTCTCATTTGGCGTCTGCAACGGATGTCAATTGTTTGCTCTGTTGGGATGGGTACCGTGGAGAGGTATTGCTGATGATCAGCAACCGCGGTTTGTCCCCAATGACTCTGGTCGCTTTGAATCGCGCTGGTCAACGGTTGAGATTCAAGACAGTAATGCGCTCATGCTCGAAGGTATGACAGGGATGCGTTTTGGTATCCCCGTAGCGCACGGTGAAGGGAAAATCAATATCCCTGATCCCAAAATGCGATTTGAGATCCGTTCGAAACGGCTGGCACCAATTGTCTTTGTTGATGATGACGGTGAGCCGACGGAAGTGTATCCGTACAATCCGAATGGATCGCCAGATGGTATCACGAGCCTTTGCTCAGAAGATGGTCGTCATCTCGCGATGATGCCACATCCAGAGCGCGCATTTCGCGGATGGCAATGTCATTATCTGCCGGAGGGGATCGACCCCAAAGGGCCATCGCCGTGGATGAAAATGTTCCACAATGCCTATGACTGGTGTATGAAAACCTAAACGACGTACTGTCCACAACCCCTACAGAAAAGAACATTTTTCTGTAGGGGTTTTTATACTCAAAAGAGAATCTATTGAATGCCTATCGCTAGGGAATATACGCACATGATCGCATGAGGGATGAATAGTTGACAATTATAGCTAAAAGCTCTATACTGTGTTTTAGACGGCTCGAAAGAGCATTTTTTGTATCGGCATTATTTTAGATAAATTTATGATCGCAATTATTAAAACAGGTGGGAAACAATATAAGGTAGAAAAAGGTGACCATGTAAAAGTGGAAAAGCTTGATCTTGACGAAGGTGCAAAAGTAACGTTTGATGATGTTCTTTTCGTTGGTGACGAAAAAGCTGTTAAAGTTGGCACGCCAACAGTGACAGGTGCTATTGTTGAAGGAACAGTTGTTACACAAGGACGTCACAAGAAAGTAACAGGTATCAAACACCATGCCAAGAAACGTTATAAGGTGAAATTTGGACATCGCCAATCTTTTACAGAGGTAGAGATCACAAAGATCGGATAATTCTTTAGGCGTTAGGCTTTAGGTGGTAGTGAAAAAATATAATATTACACGAAAACAAAACTCCCGTCATGGGAGTTTTTTTGATGGAGAAAATAGTCCCCTCTATAGAGGGGACTATTTTTTGGAATAAAAAACCGATCGCAATAAATGATTATTTGAATGCGATCGGTGTGGTGCTAGAGAGTAACGAAAGTTAATCGCTATCGTTGCTACTGCTACTGGTTGTGAACATCTCTATTCCTGGATCATCATGAAGAAGTTTCATATCAAAAATAGAAAGATCAATTGGCTCTGTCAATTCGCCAAGAACATAGAGAAAATGAGAAAGAGACTCTTCGTTGGGCCGGACCATTCCGATCGCAATTTCCTCGAGAGTATGATCCGTTGGACGTATTCCACATGAGATCAACTCATGAAGTTTACAGCGCACTTTATGTGAGAGCGTAGATTGGTTAGAGATTGTAAAGAATGCCGTCCGCATCTCTTCGGTTGTTTCCGCAGAAGGCTCTCCAAAGCCAGGAATTGATGTATCAAAAAACGTCATTAAATCGTTCCTCGTTGGGGTTGTTTTTTAAAGAAATTGCTTCAATGAGCAACATCCCTTTATATCATGAATAGATACGTTCGTCAATGACTTCGTGGTTTGAAAATGAAGATTTATTTGGAGGATGAATGATCTTATAAGAAGCCTTCGTCTTCGGGGAAGGTGATCGAGAAGAGTGTTGGTATATCGTTGTCTTGATCAATGAGATAGAGTTCATCATCTGCAAAGTTACTGACAACTTGCGTATCATCACTCTTGAGCTGCATGATCGTATGCATGTTGCGACGATCGCGGTGGTCCAATTCGATTACCTTGATCTCATTGTCAAGTGTGAAAATAATATGTTCAAATGTTTTTGCCCAATGCACATTTTCAATATTTTGTGAGAAACGTGCGATATCGGTATGTTCATTCTCTGTACGGATTGGTTGTGTTTCCCATTTGCGCGTGAAATGAGTGAAGAGCTCGTTGTTGCTCCAATAGAGGAGCTTCTTTCCATCATTCGAGAAGTGAGCGCCAATAATGCGATCGCCAATTTTTTCAAATGTTTCATCTTCGTCACCATCATTGTAGAAAAAGAATGAACCATCTTCTGTAAAAAGTACAAGTCGATGTTTGTCATAGGCGATCATTCGTGTGACGTCGCGTGCTTCAGAGAGATCGAGGTCTGTAAGTTCTTTGGCATCGTTTGGATCATCAAAAGATGTACGCATCAGGTCATTGTTCGCTGTGATGTAGTACAAGCCATCATCAGTGAAGTCATAGGCACGAATATCCTGTGCGATCATGATCTTGTCTTCTGGCGTTTCGAGGGGAAGTCGATAAAGTGTATTTTGTGAAATATAGAAAAGAATGTCTTTTTTGCGTGGATCCCATCGTACCGTTGAAAGGGGGAGGTCATCAGGAATGAGCTCTGAAAGCATGATCGTTTCATTGGTCTTTCGGTTGATGATGAGGTGATCTTTGAGCGGTTCTTCATTTTGTGATTCCTCCTGTTCGCTAGTGTCATTTGGAGTGTTATTTTGGGTGGTTGCGTTATCACTTGTCGTAGTAGTATCCGTTTCTTGATCGGATCGCATCTGTTCAATCGGGATGATCAGACTGCGTGCCTCCGGTGACCATTCGATATTTTGCATATCGTCAGTCGTGAAAGTGACATCCGAGACTTCGAGTAGATCCGTGGAAGTCTTTTCTTTACGATCAAGGATAGAAACCTTGAGATGATCTGTTTTTTCTACAACGGCTGCGAGCTTATCTTTTGGTGCAAGGTAATATTTTGCAATAGCAGGCGTTTCATAGGTTTCTCTTTCATAAAAGTGACGCGCAAGCAGAACATTCCAGAACTCTGTGGATCGTCCACTAGTGAAATTAACCTTCTTATTCCATGATTGAAAGCCTCCCTGTGCAACTGTGATCACGTGGTCACCTGGACGGAAGCCAGTGATATGGTACGAATTGTTGATGATATTACGTAGACCTTTTGTGTCATCACCATCAATGCTAACGACCGTTGTTTTTGGGTTGGATTTGATCGTGAGAGAGCCAGAATAGATAAAAATAGATCGTTCAAAGCTAAAGCGATAGCCAAAAGCAAAAAACAACACAACGACTGTGATGAGAAGATAAGAGAGTGTAAGCGTCCAAAAAAATGAGCGTCGGGAAACTGGTGTTTTCATATGCTTCAAGAGTAGCGCATTGTATCAAATGTAGCAATGTGATGGTATAATATCCTTATAATATAAAAAGAGATATACATTATGATCGATCTAACATTTGGTGGAATCATACCTGACTACACGTTATTCCTTATTGTAATTATTGTTCTCTCAGTTATCAGTGCTTATGTGATCACGCCGCGGTGGATGGTACGGGTCGTCATTGGCGCTTACGTGGCACTTGTTCTTGTGCTCGTCATGCCAGAAAAAATGATTTTTACAGAGTATACTGCACTCGGCTTATTTGCATTTCTTACGATTCTTTTTGCAGCTGTGCTCGGAGACCGTCTGATCAATTCATCGATTTCGTGGTCGCAGGGTGGTTTGCCATGGCTCAGTATGATCTTTGCTTTTTTGACGATCATGTTCTTGTTGGCGATCACACTTCTTTTGATGCCTGGAAGTGAAGTACCCGATATGATCAGTGGAGAGACACAGAAATTTCTCACAAAAGACTTATGGTTTTTTCTTTGGAGTGCAGCGCCAATCACATTTCTCCTCATCTTTGCGCCACGATACTGAAAAAGAATGAAGAAATATGAATGAAGAAAAGAAGAGATGAAAAAAGTATTGACGAATTGATGATAAGCTCGTACAATAAGTAGCGTTATCCGAAAAATTAGATTTCCATATAAGATATATGCGCATAGCTCCCGCCAATGAAGACAGGCGGGCAGGCAGCCTGCGGCTTCGCAAGTATTGTGTCCACCATGAAATATTTCGTGATCTAAAAATTGAATAAGGTACCATAATAACATTATGGGCGCATAGCTCAGCCGGTAGAGCAACAGCCTTTTAAGCTGATGGTCGGGGGTTCGAATCCCTCTGCGCCCACCTTCACTAAAGTGAGTGGACAGGCCCACAAACAAATCCTCGACAGAGGATTTTTTGTTCAGAGGGATAAGAAGTTTATATTTGAGATGGATAAAATCGATGCACATGACGGAAGTATGAAATTGATATTATTCAGATTATTTAGCGTTTTTGCTATGCACTAGAGAAATCTCAAAGGTGCTGGGAAGTGTCTACATTATCATTTCACTTCATGATATAATTGTTGATATGCAAATATGATCGCGTAAAAAATATTATTATATATAATTCTGTACTATTATGGAACGCTATTCATTTGAATCGGCACAAGCTGAAGCCGCAAAATTACGAGAAAAAATAGATAAGGGTGAATCGGAAAGTTATAAAGATGCAAATCGAATAATAGAGACGGAAAATGCAGAGACATGGTTTAAAGTGGCGCATGAATATGGACAGCAACATGCAACGATTATCGAAGCGACGCTTGGGAAACGATCCTTTGATGACATAGATCAAGAGAAGTTTCTTGATGAACGGTTGAATACTCTATCAAATGGTGCGCGTGCATTCGTGGAAAAACAACAACTCAAACAAAATAATTTAAAATTAAATGCTCGTGAGTTACTAGATCAGTTCTTCGTAACTGAAGAGGAGAAGAAGCTTCTTGATGAACATCAAGCGTATAGACATGTTGAGATTGCTCCTGGTATTCATGGTGTATTTGTTCCATATGACGTATTAAAGAGATTGTGCCCAAATGCTCAGACAGGAGCAGTTAGGCCAAAGGATGGAATTGCTTTTATTATCCTATCCGAAGAAAGTAAAGCTAATATTACTGAATTCTTAATGCGTGAAAATGTGCCACATGAAGTTCACCACTTGATATGGCAATCAACCAGATCTCGAACAAATCTGTTCAGTTCCACAGAAAGTAATATTGATGTTAAAGCAAGTTTCATGATGTTCCAAGATGAGTTGCTTGCACGTATTAGCGGTGATGGTGCATTGGGAGGTTATAGCCATTTAGACCTTATGCCTAAATTGCGAAATGAACTTGAAAGACGCAATCCTGGTATGGGAGAGAAAATTCAAGTGAAAATAATTGAAATGAATGATTTATTGAGAGAATTGGGTGATTTGATTGGTTTAAGTGCGGTGGTTCACAAGGCAGATCTAGTGCAAGCAGTCATGGACGCAACGAACTATGACGAATTACAGATGAATTTGATGAAGGTTAAGAAATCCATTGAAAAACTTCCTTTTAAATCTGAAAAGAAAGGGTCTAATGGATGGGGATTTGTTTAATGCTATGAAAAGTTGTTTGTGAGGCTATTGCTTTGATTTTGTTGCACATAAATTGAATCTGTCTTCTTCTTTCGAAAGGATTCTTTTGCTTTCAAACGAAAAAACGAGTATAATGCAATACATATGATTAAAGGTTTATTTATCGTTATCGCTATTATTATCCTTTCTGGTTGCCTTCCTGGTTCAGAAAATAAAGGTTCTGGTGGTTTTATGCGTTCGGATGATGGTGGTCGATCATTTGAAACAAAGGTGGCGATCGATGAAAAAAAGACAATTGGTAAGGTGAGCACTCTCTCTATGAGCGTGAATCCACTCGATGCACAACATCTCTATATCGGTACATATAGTCATGGTATTTATGTCAGCTATGATGGTGCAGAGACGTGGACACAAACGAATTTTTCGGCAGCGTCTGTCAGAGGGTTGGCAATTAGTACAGCAGACACAGATGTCATCTATGCTAGTGGTATTGTTGATGGTCGTGGTAAACTTTTTCGTAGCGCAGATGCAGGAGAGACGTGGATTGATGTATATAGTGAGCCAGCGACGAAGACGTGGATTACTACCTTATGGCTTGATCCTATTGAGCCAAACGTGCTGTACATCGGCACGAATGATGGTGTAATCGTAAAATCTTCTGACGAAGGAAGGACGTGGCGCAACATTTATCGTGCTGATAAGGGCATTATTAGTATTTTGGCAGATTCTGGTAATCACAACATTATTTATGTCCTCACGGAAAGAGATGGTTTTTTCCGGTCACATGATGCAGGAAATTCTTTTGATGATCTTACAGAGGATGAATATAAACCTGTTGAAGATGAAAATGGAGAGACAGAATATGAGGAAATTGACGCTCATAAGCTCTATTCACTTGCTACAGATCCAAGTAATGGTGGCGTCGTATTCATTGGGACAGATAATGGTATTATTCGTAGTGAAAATCATGGCGATTCATGGAATGCGCTTAGCGTGATCGGGAGCACGACAGGACTACCAATCTATGCAATGGCTATTCATCCGAGAGATCCAAGTCAACTTACTTTTGGTGCTGGTCAGGTGATCTACACATCACTTGAAGGACAAAATGATCAATGGTCGACTGTTGATTCTGCTCCTGGGCAGAGCATAAGTGTGATCACATACAACCAATTCGAGCCACAGATCATTTATGCTGGACTTCGCACCTCAGAGTAAACTGTGTTATACTGACGCGATATTATTTTAGTAATAAAACCGAGAAAAATATGTATCAAAAACTCATCGATGAACGAACAAAGGATTTTGATAAGGCAATCACACACTTAGAGGAAGAATTGCACAAATTGCGTACAGGGCGTGCACACCTCTCTTTGATCGAAAATCTGTCAGTGGATTACTATGGTAATCCGACGCCATTGAAACAGATAGCGAATATCTCCATTCCAGAGTCACGACAGTTCTTGATCCAACCATGGGACAAAGAAGCGCTTCCAAGTATTGAAGCTGCACTCAAAGTAGCTGATATGGGTCTCAATCCGAGTAATGAGGGTGAAGTACTACGTATCACCTTGCCACCAATGACAGAAGAAAATCGTCACGATATCGTCAAGATCCTCAATCAAAGATCTGAAGAATGTCGCGTTGCTGTGCGGACGGTACGGGAAGAGATCTGGCGTGAGATCCAAGATGCACAGAAGAATGGTGACATCGCGGAAGATGAAAAATTCACAGGCAAAGACATATTACAGAAAAAAGTTGATGAATATAATGCATCAATCGAAGAGCTCCGTAAAAGAAAAGAAGAAGAGATCATGACAGTATAATAGAGTAATGGAATAGTTTCTAATGATTAAATTTTTAGGAGTATGTTTGTAACGGTAATAATCTTTCTGCTCATATTGGGGTTGTTGATCTTTGTCCATGAGCTTGGGCACTTTTTGACAGCACGTAGAAATGGGATCACAGCGCATGAATTTGGTTTTGGTTTTCCACCGCGCCTCGTTGGTATGGTCAAAGACCCTGAGACAGGGAAATGGAAGATCGTATGGGGGAACAAGGATTACAGTGGCAATAAGACATTGTATTCTTTTAACTGGATACCACTGGGGGGATTTGTCCGCATCAAAGGTGAGGATGGACGGGCAAAAGATCCAGATAGCTTTGCGACAAAATCGATTTGGGTTCGTTTTAAGGTATTGATCGCAGGTGTAACGATGAATGTGATCTTTGCATGGCTTTTGATATCGATCAATTTTATGATCGGTGTGCCACAGATTGATGAGACGATCCTCAGTGACAATGCCACGACTTCTGCACCACAGGTGCAAGTAACATATGTGGAGCCAGAAACACCAGCAGAAGAGATGGGTATTTTGGCGGGTGACGTTATCACAGAGGTTTGCGCTGATGATGATTGTACGATGATCAATACAACAGAAGATCTACAGGGGGCGGTAGTTGACTACAAAGGAGAGACAGTTGAGATCTCCGTTATGCGCGGCGATGAAGCGATGACACTTTCTGGGGAGCCACGGACTGAAGTAACGGCAGAGCAGGGACCACTTGGTGTGCAGATCGCTGAGGTGTCGATCGTTAGTTATCCATGGTATGAATCATTCTGGTGGGCGATTGGTGCGACGGCAACAATGCTGTGGACGATCCTTACTGCATTTGGTTCGATCATTTGGGGACTTTTGAGTGGTAGTGGTATGCAAGCTGATCTTGCGGGTCCAGTTGGCATTGCTTATATGACCAAACAGATGGCAGATCTAGGTCTGAGTTACCTCTTGCAATTTGCTGCAATGCTGTCGATCAACCTTGCGATCATCAACGCTTTGCCATTTCCAGCACTTGATGGTGGAAGGATTCTCTTTCTGCTTATTGAGAAGATCCAAGGAAAGCCAGTATCACGCAAAACAGAAGGACGAGCACATACGATTGGTTTCATACTCTTGATTAGTTTGATGATCTATGTCACATTTCGTGATTTCATCCGCTTTGATATCATTGGTAATATTATGGGACTATTTGGTGGGTAAGCTACTTATGTTGAAATAATAAAAGCGATGCAGTAAATGTGTCGCTTTTTGTATATGATATAGACAAAAGAAGTGCTTTGAGGTATTATAGGTCACAGTCTTTTCACAATTGACAATACAAAAATATTGTTGGGAGTTATAGATGTTTAAGGTATTTAGGAAAAAGAAAGATCTTGTACATATTCCAATCGCCAGAAAACAAGAAGACTGTTGTTCTGGCGGGTCGAAATTACGTTGTTGTTGGCTCAAAAAAGATTTCAAGCGGGCAGAAAAGGAATATTTTACCATGGACTATTCAGAAGTGAACGAACATGAAATTGTTCACCAACGACAAAAATGCTGTACAGCATATGTTTATTTGTACGGAAAAGGGAAGTTGCCACGTAAACATATGAATAAATTCGGTAGTGATATTCAAGCGTATAGACAGTATTTGATAGAAAATTTTGAAGAATTACAACAACCTAATCTTGTAATAGAGTAGGTTTAACCAAAAAAAGGAAAATTGAATGCAGAAACACTTGACAACAAGCTAATATTGGTGTATAGTGTCTATGCTATAAATTTTCTAGTTAATTAAAAAAGTGGGGTTAGAAATGAACAGATACAAATACAGGCAGAAATTACTGAGCGAAGCTAATGATGGTTCTGCTATTGTCGGTAAGACTTTGAGAGAGAAAGAGCAAGAAATGCTGACTCTCGCTAGTGCAGAAGAGAACATTGATATCATTGCAGCAGCAATGTTTGTATGTTACCGGCTTTTTGTTGACCTTGAGCGTGGGAATGGACTTCCATTTGAACACGTGGAGGCCTATAGCGTTGATGGAAAGGATTACTTCAATGACATGCGAAGAAAAGTTGAATCTGCGCAGAGGTTG
>JAUVJK010000057.1 GCA_030592425.1 Candidatus Moraniibacteriota bacterium | reverse complement strand
TATTATGCACGAGTTGAGGATAATGATGTATAATGAAGGTATGCTCATTCATAGGAGTAGACAGTGGAGATTCTGCTGATAAGCTTCTCTGGCACATGGAATTTTTATGAAGAACTGCTAATTTATTGATGATTGGTTATATGGAATTTGATTTTGTTACATTAGCAACGATCCTGTACTTTTTTATCATGGGTATTGTTCTCTTTTTCGTTATTTTGATGGAAAATAGGAGTACAAATGAAACATACGCGTGGATCTTTGCGATCCTTGTTTTGCCGATCATCGGTATTATTCTCTTTTTCCTTTTTGGACGGAACTGGCGGAAAAATAATAAGAAGCGGAATCGACGAAAGGGTGATATCTATGAGACAACATCAAATTTGTTGAAAAAAGTGTATGAGAAAGAAGAGGATAACCTGCGAGCATTAAAGGAGGATCTTTTTGTGCATGGTTATGCAAAAATTCCTGCGATTGGATATGCTGCGCCTTATATGATGGCAACTTCGAGTGAAGATATACGGATCTATAGTCATGGAAAGGAAAAGTTTGCGGATCTTTTGAAGGACATCAAGGCGGCAGAAAAGTTTGTTCACATGGAGTATTATATCTTTACGACAGATGAAGTTGTTGGTGAGATCTTTGATGCATTGATCGAACGGGCAAAAAACGGTGTCGAAGTGCGAATCTTTTATGATTGGTTTGGTTCCATTAAATTGACACAAAATGATAAGAAGAGATTGAGAGATGCCGGCGTGAAGATCTTTTCTGGTAGATCACCGCTCGATAAGATCAATTATCGATCGCATCGCAAGATGGTCATTATTGATGCGAAGATCACATATATGGGTGGCATGAATATGTCAGAGCATTATGTTACGGGAGGGAAGTTTGGTGAATGGCGCGATACGCATATGCACATTGTTGGAAATGTCGCGGCTTCAGCACAAGAACTTTTTGCGATCTATTGGTTTTATGCGACAAAAGAAGATCTTTTTGATGAGAAATACCTGCCCGTTGCAGACGCTGCGAAATATGGCGGTTTATTGATACAGGAAAGGGAGGAGCAAGGACAAGCTGGTAATGGAAAAATGGTACAACTGATTCACTCTGGTGCGGATACGGATTGGGAAACGATCCGACAAGTGTATGAAGAGATGATCGCATCTGCTAAAGAGACAATTATTTTGGAAACGCCGTATTTTCTCCCTGGTGAGGGGATCTATTCGGCTCTTATCAATGCGTCATTAGGTGGTGTGAAGGTGAAGGTTATTTTGGCTGGCATCAGTGATAATGTTATGAGTAAAAACGCATCATTTACCTATTTTAAGGAGCTTTTGATCGCGGGCGTTGAGATCCATCGTTTTCATACTGGTTTTATGCACGGAAAGTCGATGACGATCGATGGGAAGATTGCAACAGTTGGTTCGGCAAATCTTGATTCACGGTCAATGAGTATAAATTACGAAATAAACCTGATCATCTATGACGAAGCATTTACCAAAGAATTAGAAGCAATCTATGCAATCGATTTTTCCAAGAGTAATCAAGTAAGTTTAGAAGAGATCGAGTCGGTAGGATTTTTCACTCGATTGAAATGGTCATTGTTTAGATTGCTATCTCCTATACTGTAGGATAATAAAGTGATTATCATGATTTTATAAATAAATTAAGCTCGTGTTCGTTTAACGAAAAAACTCTATGTACAACGCTAGTGAAGCGAAACAATTTATTGAAGAGATTCGCAGCGAATTCAAGATTCAATGGTCATATGTGTTATTACTTGTTTTTGCGACGATTATTGCAACGCTTGGTCTTTTGGGTAATAATGTAGCGGTCATTATTGGTTCAATGTTGATCTCACCACTTTTTTGGCCAGTTCTTGGGATTAGTTTGAGTGTGGTCTTCTCAGACAAAAAACTCACACGTGATGCATTGTATTCTTCTGCTATTAGTATTCTCCTTGTTCTGGCGACGAGTTTTATATTGACAAAGCTTTTCCCTTTTTCTGAGCCATCGCAAGAGATTCTTTCGCGTACCAATCCGACACTTACCGATCTTTCGATTGCGCTTGCTGTGAGTGTGATCGGTGTGATGGCAATTCGCTATAAAAATATCTCCCAAACAGCGACAGGTGTCGCAATCTCGATCGCATTACTCCCAGTGCTGTGCGTTGTCGGTATTGGTATTGCCTTTGGGTCATGGGATATCTTTTTTGGTTCAAGCTTACTTTTCCTTGCAAATGCTGGTGCGATCATCTTCATCGGTGCGACGTTGATGTATTTCATCGGTGTACGGCCAGAGCGTATGACCGAAGAGATACAGTGGAACAAAAAATATATTTTTTCCTTTCTTTTCCTTTTGATCCTTGCGATCCCTCTGACATTTCATCTTTTGGTATCAATCGAGCAACAAAAAAAGAAAAAACAGATCAGTACGACATTATCGGGAGCAATTTCAGGGATCTCAGATCTGGCACGTACAGAAGATATAGAAGTGCTTTTCCCCCCAGCATTTAGTGATGAGAAAGTGATCGTTGGTGCAACTGTGTATATTCCAAAATCAGTCATTGTTTCTGAGACCGATAAACAGGTGTTGGTCAGTGCGATCTCTGAAGTGGCAGAAAGCAATACTGATCTCACACTCAATATGGTCAATACGGTTTCTGTACAACGTGAAGAAGATGTTGCACTTGATGCAAAGAGAAAAGATATCGAAATACTTGTTCGCCAAGAGATCGCCAAGATCGATGAAAATGTTGATGTTTCGTCAGTTTTTGTACTTTTCCCTCAGAAAGATGAAGATACTGATGATACTGATGCAACTAGTGGCGTCAAAGCAGATATCCTTGTGCGGATCGATCAATTTGGTGATGTCGTGCCGCTCACTTTTGATCAGAAACAGGACATTAGCAATGAAGTAGATAACTCATTGGTGCTACCAAATAATCTGACGATCGAGCTTGATCCCGTGACACTCGTCCAAGAAGAAAGTGAAGCGCAAATTATGCAGAAAAAGATCGAGAATGTATTGACGCAAGATCTTGCGACGCTCTCGCAGGAGGCATCGCTTATTGATGTGACTTCTTCCATACCTGTACATGATGGATCGAACGAGGGTGATGGAGATGATGATACGGAAGGAAATGATGTAGACCTCAATATCAATGTGCGTCTTTTTGTGCCAAATGGTGTTATTGTGACGCAGACATTTAAAGACACTGTGCGAGGACACCTTGAGGAAGAGATCGATAAAAAGATCGATCTAACATTGCAGGTGGTCCACTTTACGGGTGTTTAGAGAAATAAATAGTACCATCTATAGATGGAACTATAGAGGGTACTATGTATCTAGCTCGTTATACTTATGGTACGATAAATCATAAGGTTGAAGATACTAGCGCTAATTATAGAAGAATAAACTGATGAAATTCAAAAAAATATATACAAGTGAGAGATTTTATTATGGAGTAGTACTCCTTACGAGTGTTCTTATGGTGCTGTGGTATGAACTAACGTCCGCTATTAATGCTATTTTGATATTATTTTTTACTGCTATGACATCAGATATAGCACAAGTGTATTCAAAAACAATGATTGCAAAGTTAGAGCAAAAGGAAAAGTTTACAAGTCATCACGTTGTTACCATTATCGCGAACGATCGATTTGTGTATGTTTTCGTTCTTCTTGTCGCTCCTTTTTTTCTTCTATCTTATTTTGATATTATCACCATTGATACTGCGTATGTCCTCGCTTCAATAACGTCGGTGGGGATCTTCTTTTTCTTTGGCTACTATTATGGAAGGCTTGTACAAGCAACATTTAAAAAGAAAATTTCCTATGCATTATTATTCTCAATGATCAGTCTCAGTATTATTCTGCTAAAGTCATTGATCGATAATAGTTGATCTACAGAGACTTTGAAAATAAAAAATCACACGAAATGATCCAGAAACAGTTGAAGTAAACACAACTTACTCAGATGCAGGTGCAACAGCTTTTGATACAGAAGACGGAGATCTTACAAGTATTATCGTCACTGTCAATCCAGTAAATACAGCAGTTGTTGGAATATACACCGTCACATATAATGTCATAGATCCTAGTGGCAATCACGCAGATGAAGTTACACGCACAGTAAATGTTGTTGATACAACAGTACCAATAATCACACTCACAGGCATATCACCAATGGATGTTCCGTTGAATACTCCATACACAGATGCAGGGTGCAACATGCACAGACAATTACGATGCAACATGCTCCGTTACAACAGGTGGTGATACAGTAGATATAACAGCTCTTGGCACATACACCGTCACATATAACGCAGTAGACGCAGCAGGCAATCCTGCAACAGAAGTAACACGCACAGTAAATGTCACAAAAGGTGACTCACCAGTGATCACACTCACAGGAAATGATCCGGAAACAGTTGAAGTAAACACAACTTACACAGATGCAGGTGCAACAGCATCAGACACAGAAGATGGTGATATCACAGGTAGTATCGTGGTTGTGGGTGACACAATAGACACAACAACTCCTGGCAGTCATACCGTCACCTATAACGTCACAGATAGTCACGGCAACCACACAACACAAGTAACACGTACAGTAAATGTTACCGATACACAAGTATCAACAAAACCCGTCTATCGCTTCTGGAGCAATAAACTCCAATCACATTTCTATACAATAAGTGAAGCAGAAAAAGAAGCAATGACAACAAAATACGCACAAGATGAGTGGAGACTAGAAGGAATTGTCTACAATGCAATAGAAAAAGACACACCACATGCAACGCCTGTTTACCGATTCTGGAGTGATGAAAAGAAAAGCCACTTCTACACAGCATCTAAAACAGAAAAAGACAAAGTGATCGCAAATTATCCAAAGCACGTATGGAGATACGAAGGAATTGCCTATTATGCATATGATTCAGCTATTACAGACTCACGTCCTGTTTACCGTTTCTGGAGTGATGAAAAGAAAAGTCACTTCTACACAGCATCTGAAGCAGAAAAAGACAAAGTGATCGCAAACTATCCACAACACGTATGGCGATATGAAGCAATCGCATGGTATGTGCCAAAATAGAGAACAATCC
>JAUVJK010000078.1 GCA_030592425.1 Candidatus Moraniibacteriota bacterium | reverse complement strand
TGTTGTTATCACATACAACACAACGCTCTTTTTTTATCTAAAAATATCTCTACATATCACACTAGCTAAAATACTTCTGAAGACGATAAAAAGACCTTGTACGTTATTTCGTACAAGGTCGTGAATATGAGACGTATGATCTAATGCACCTTTGAGACTGGCAAAGTGAGTTCGGCGAGTGTGGTCGCCATGAGTTTTCCGTTATCGATATTATCGAAACTATCGACGATCTGGAAAAGAAGAGTATCCGTACCGTCGTAATTCTTGCGAAACATCTCGATCGTTTCGCGGTCAAAATCTGCTGAACAATCGAATACGATTTCCGTATTGTTCGGTAGCTTGGTGAAGAAATTACCGATGAGTAGCTGTGTTAATGTTGGTGAGAGTTCGCGGCAATGGAAAAAAATATTGACGTCCAAATCTGTAATGATAAGGTCATGTGACCACTGTTGAGATGTATGTAGCTCTTTCAGGATTGCAGTAAAAACGTCTCTTGTCGCTTCATCAGCGTATGTGACAAGAACACTTGGAATAAGTTTCCCTTCACGCGGACATTGTGTGAAAAGCATTTTGTCGATTGGTGCCTTGCAGTAGATCGAATGAAGATTTGAATCGTTCTGGGACATTGTCTTTACCTCTGTCGTATTGTTAAGGAAGCCTTATAGGATAGACCAATTCCGCCCACAAGTCAACTGATCAGTTGTAGTCATATTTCTGCACGATCAACATGGTATAAAAATGTCAACACTATGATATAACATTATATCATAGTGAGATCTGGTGAGGAGGCATAGGAGTTAGAGTGTGAATAGAGTGTGCGATAGAGACTTCTATAGAAGCCTCTATTTTTATTGGGTAGTGTGACCCTTTGCTATCAAGAGGGCGTCACTCCAGTCAATGAAAAAGAAAGACAAAAATAATTTAGTAAGAACAATAATATGAAAAAAGAAGAAAGAGACACAATAATAATATACCTAGAACACTCCGATACCTCCCCATACATCGTATTACGCGGTATGACATGTGTGTATAGGATCATTCAACAACCAAAAGATACAACAGCAACACAAGTGATCAAAAACCATTAAAAGATGTCTGGAAAATTGGCATATGACCGTTGTTAATGCTACTGCTTTTTGTGGTACAATAGAGATATAACGATGTATAAAAAATAAAAAGAAAAATGATGGAGCAAAAAAATGACACAGAGGATCTGAAAGAAATTGATCGCTTGATGCGGTATTGGATCTTGACGATGACAACGACAGCAGGGTCTGGTCATCCGACGTCTTCATTGAGTGCTGTGGAGCTCATGAGCACTCTTCTCTTTTCTGGAATTTTTCGTTTTGATATTACAGATAAAAATAGTAAGCATAATGATCGATTGATCTTTTCGAAGGGACACGCATCACCACTTCTTTATGCGTTGTGGACGGCGGCAGGACAGATCGATCCGAAGGATCTTGATACGTACCGGAAATTTGATAGTATTCTTGAGGGTCATCCAACGACACGCTTTCCTTTTACAGAAGCAGCGACTGGCTCTTTGGGGCAGGGTCTTTCTGTGGGACTGGGTATGGCACTTGCGGCGAAATATCTTGATAAAACTGATGCACGGACATATGTGCTCTTGGGAGATAGCGAGATGTCAGAAGGGTCGGTCTGGGAAGCATTGGAAGTTTCGGCACATTATGATTGTGACAATCTGATCGGGATCATCGATGTGAATCGTTTGGGACAACGTGGTGAGACGATGCTCGGGCATGATGTTGAGAAGTATCGCGCACGGTGTGAGAGCTTTGGATGGAACGCGATCGTCGTTGATGGGCATGACAATACAGATATCTTGCATGCGTATCGGAGTATGATCGGTGTGAATGGAAAGCCGACAATGATCATCGCAAAGACAATAAAAGGACAGGGTGTCTCATTTATTGCTGATGAGGAAGGCTGGCATGGAAAGACATTGGATCGGGGAGAATGTGATCGTGCAATTGAAGAACTTGGGGATATTGATCTCAATGCGCGTGGTACGATCGCGTTACCCGCGATGCGTGATGATAATGCTGTTGATGCTGCGGAGGTAGTACGCACAGAGAATAATGAAAGTATTGCAGTGCAACCGACAGAATATAAGATTGGAGAAGATGTGGCAGTGCGGGATGCTTATGGCACGGGACTCACTACGATGATGGCAGAAAATAAAAAGATCGTTGTCCTAGATGCAGAAGTGAGTAATTCTACACGTGCTGAAACTGCAAAGGATGCTTTTCCTGAGCGTTTCTTTGAAATGTTCATCGCAGAACAAAATATGGTTGGCGTTGCGATCGGACTGGCACGGCGAGGCTATATCCCTTATGTTTCCAGTTTTGCAGCATTTCTGACACGGGCTCATGGACAGATCCGGATGGCACAATTTTCTGATGTGCAGATCGTTTTTGTCGGATCACATGCAGGTGTATCGATTGGAGAGGATGGCGGTTCACAAATGGGTATCGAAGACATTGCGATCTTCCGTGCACTGATGGACAGTGTCGTTGTTTATCCGTCGGATGCCGTTTCAATGGAAAAACTCACAAGTGCTGTATTGGCACACGATGGTCTTTCATATATTCGCTCCACACGCTCTGGTGTGCCAGTACTTTATGATCAGAATGAAGAATTCACAATTGGTGGTAGCAAAGTCCTTCGCGAAAGTGCCAATGATGTGTACACGATCATCGCTGCTGGGATCACCGTACACGAAGCATTGAAAGCACATGTGATCCTTGCACAGAAAAAGATCGCTGTACGTGTGATCGATCTCTACTCGATCAAACCGATAGATAAGATCACTGTACACAAGGCGCTGTATGAAACAGGTGGAATTGTCACGGTCGAAGATCATTATAGTGAAGGCGGTATCGGTGAGGCGGTACGTAGTATATGTCATGGGCACTGTACGAAGGTGACGACACTTGCCGTGAGAAAGACACCACATAGTGGTACGCCAGAAGAGCTATTGGCGTATGAGGAGATCGATGCACAAGCAATCGTAGTAACAATTCAACAACTAATAACAATTAAATAAAAAATATGTCAGCACGGAAAAATACGGGGAAAAGTAAAATGGAAATCGAATTTATTGGTAAGGAACTGAGTGTGCCATACTCTCGTCAACGAGAATTTTTGAGTGCTCAGGAGCATGATCATGATGGTGAATTGTCATGGCGTGTACTCAAGATCCAGTCAGAATTTGTGAAAGGTTATGACTTTCTTGGGAAATATCACAAAGCAGTGAGTTTCTTTGGTACGGCACGAAATGGTTTTGATGAAGCCGTGTACCGCGATGCGTATGATCTCGCTTATGCACTTGCAAAGAAAGATTTCGCAATTTTTACCGGTGGCGGACCTGGCGTGATGGAGGCAGCAAACAAAGGAGCAAAAGAAGCTGGTGGACATTCAGTCGGAATCAATATCCTTTTGCCATCAAAAAAAGGATCGATTATTGAGCGACGCAATCCCTATATCACAGATGCGGAGAATTTTGATTTCTTTTT
>JAUVJK010000029.1 GCA_030592425.1 Candidatus Moraniibacteriota bacterium | reverse complement strand
GATCAACGCCGCAGTAACTGGCAAAGAAGATCACCTTCGTGGTCTCAAGGAAAATGTCATTATCGGACGCCTTATCCCAGCTGGTACAGGCTTCCGCGCCAAGAAATAAGGCAATCTTTCTTATCTCGCAAAAACCGACTCCTCGAGGAGTCGGTTTTTTGTAGACTCTTTATGAGTTTATTCAGGAATTTGGCTTGTGATCGGAACTTTGTGTTCTGAGCGACAAAGTGAGGTTGTGTACGATCAAGAATATTTTCGAGAGAACTTCGATTGACAGACAACGGTAATTTATTTTGTACACAGAATAATCTCTTAACCAGACGCAATTTTTGCTTCTGGTCTTTTTTTGTGGTAATATTGACTTATATGGGACGAAAAAAATACAAAGATGATGAAGAAGATTTAGAAGAGGATGGCGATGGAGAAGGTTTTATCTCTGTTGACATTTCTTCTGATACAAAACGGACGATTCTGGCGATCATTCTTTTTTTGTGGGCAGCGATCTTCCTTCTAGGATTCTTTCATGTAGGTGGTATTTTTGGTGATAAAATGGTCGGCAGTATTGGTGTTGCTGTAGGGTGGGGAAAGATTCTGACGCCATTACTTTTTATTTTTCTTGGTGTTATTCTTCTTAAACGAAAACGAAAACAATCTTTTTATTTGACGCGGATTATCGGTTTACTTTTAGCATTTTTTGCAATACTTAGTTTGATGCATTTGATACCGTTTGATCAGGAACAAATGAATACAATGGCTCGTGAAGGTATCGGAGGTGGTTATATTGGATATGTCTTTGCAACTCTTCTACATTCATTTACAGGGAAACTTTTAGGCTCGCTGATCTTGATCGCAACGATCATTATCGGTATTTTGATTGCTTTTAATTTTTCTTTTGTACGTGATGAGAAAAAGATGTCACGCAAACGGCAATCAGGATTTTCAATGTGGTTAGCATCATTTGGACGAAAAAGAGATGATGATGAAGAAGAGAATGAAGATGAAGAATATGAGGATGAAGACGAAGATGATCAGGAAGATGAAGAAGATGAAGAAATCGTTGATGAAGGAGGCTCAGATGATCATAACGATCAAGAGGATGAAGAAAAATCAAAGAAAGGTCTCTTTGCAGGATTGAAGAAAAAGAAACGTCCTTCTTCGCAGTGGGATTATACGCCATCAAAGCTATTTGAGCGTTCACAAGGAACTGCAAAAGCTGGGAATACGGAACAGAATGCAGAAGTCATTGAAGAAACACTTTCAAATTTCAACATTGATGTTGAATTGGACTCGATCACAACTGGTCCATCCGTGACGCAGTATGCATTTCACCCGCCAACTGGCGTTAAGCTGTCAAAGATCACAGCTCTCAATGCTGATCTTGCTCTTGCTCTTGCAGCACATCCAATCCGTATTGAGGCGCCAATCCCTGGGAAGTCACTTGTTGGTATTGAAGTGCCAAATAAAGAAACGGTCGCTGTTCGTATGCGAGACCTATTGGCAAGTCGTGCTTTTACAAAACACAAATCAAATCTAATGCTTGCTCTCGGTGAAACGGTAGATGGTGAGTATGAGGTCGCGGATCTCGCAAAGATGCCACATCTCTTAGTTGCCGGTACAACTGGAACAGGAAAATCTGTTGCTATCAATAGTATGATTCTCTCTCTTTTGTATCAAAACTCACCAGATGAATTGAGACTGATCCTTGTTGATCCAAAGCGGGTCGAACTATCTCTCTATAATGGTATTCCACATCTCCTTACAGATGTGATCGTGGATAGTGGTAAAGTCCTTAACGCCCTCAAATGGGCTGTTGGTGAAATGGAACGCAGATATATTCTTCTGCAGGAAACAGGGTCGCGTGATCTCGAGTCGTATACAAAAAAAAGGAAGACTGGTGGTGTGCGAACACATATCGACGAGGAAACACAAGAGGAAGTAACTGAAAAGATGGAAAATCTTCCAGTGATCGTTATCGTGATCGATGAATTAGCTGACCTAATGATGTCGCATGGAAAAGATGTGGAAGCTGCAATTGTACGTCTTGCTCAAATGTCTCGTGCTGTTGGTATTCATCTAATCGTATCGACACAGAGACCAAGTGTGGAGGTGATCACTGGTTTGATCAAAGCGAACCTTCCAACACGCATTGCTTTGCGCGTTTCGACTCAGATCGATTCACGAACAATTCTTGATTCACCGGGAGCTGAGAAGTTAATTGGACGTGGTGATATGCTTTATAAAAGTGGCGATTCTGGAACTTCTGTTCGTTTACAGGGCGTTTTGATTGATGAAGAAGAAGTGAAAAGGGTTGTCTCTTTTCTTGCTGATCAATCTGATGACTATAATGACGAATTGGATGATGATATCACAATTGATCGAGGCGTTGGAGGAAATTCATCACGATCGAGTGCTGGAGATACTAGTGGCGATGGAGATGACGTTCTCTATGAAGAAGCGAAAAAGATCGTTATTGAGGCTGGTAAAGCATCAACCTCCTATATTCAAAGACGATTGAAAGTTGGGTATTCTCGTGCAGCACGCCTTGTAGATCTTTTGGAAGAGAATGGTGTAGTTGGTCCAGCGAATGGTTCAAAAGCACGAGAGGTGCTTATCAATAAAGACTCTGACAGTGAACCTCAGTATACGGATGATCTGAAGGATCAAGCACAGAGAGATAAGTGGCAAGCATAGTTTAGAATTAAAGATCAAAAAAGAAGAATACAGAAGTCAGAAAATATAGCAAAGAAAGCGAAAAAATAAAAATAAAAACAATAACACAGAGGGATTCGTGCAACGGCAACGTGCAACTTTGTGTTTTTTAATCTTCAAAAAATTATCCAAACAATGACAAAAGGCTTTAGAATAAAAAAAGTGCATTCTCTCACGCTTGGAGAGAAAATGAAAAAATTGCGTGGTGCAAAAGACGTTACTTTGCAACAAATAGCACGTCATACAAAAATTCAGCAACGATACTTAGAGGATCTTGAGGAAGGCACGTACGATGATCTCCCAGCTGATGTCTATGTGAGAGGATTTCTCAGAAGCTATGCAGAATTTTTTGGTGTAAATGATGAAACACTTATTCGTTTGTATGAAAGAGAAAGAGGAATCTTCAATAGTATGAGTGATGAAGAATCATCAGTGACGTCCCAAAAGGTTCTTAAGGTGAAGCGATTTATTATTACGCCGCGCATGATGGTTATTACTGCGGGAATTGTATTATTCTCTGTCGTGTTTATATATCTTTATAGTGAATTACGTCACTTTGTCTCTGCACCGTGGCTTGTTGTTGAGACTCCAATAGAAGGTATCACAATCACTGAGAGAATCGTTGTAGTGCAAGGAAAAACTGATCAGGAAGCGCGTATTTTTATCAATTCAGAAGGTGTTATTGTCAATCAAGATGGATCATTTGAAGAAACGATCAGTTTGCAAAATGGCGTCAATACAATTACTGTGAAAAGTGTAAATTCTTTTGACAAGGAATCCGAAAAAAATATTACCGTGTATGGACAATATGAAGATGTGCAAGAAGAGCAGAAAGAAGAGAAAGTATCAATCGAGGTTGTTGCACAGGAATTTGATATCACTCTTGTTGTGCTAGCTGATGATGAGATCATTTTCGATGATGAACTCTCTGCAGAAGAGTCACAAACTTTTGATGCAACAAAAAAAATAGTGATTACGACAAATCGTGGCAACGCAACATTTGTCACTATTAATGAGTCAGAATATGGATTACTCGGCGAGACGAAAGAATTGGTAGAAGATGTACTTTTTACGGCAGATACCGTCAGAACAGAAGATGGTGACGAAATCGTGTTAGAGAAAAATAATGAAAGTGAAGATATAAATAGTGAAAAAGAAGATGAAAATACGCAATAGATCGTATGATTGTTATTTCTTGCGAAGTGCCGTAATATAGGTACTATGTAAATAGAGAGATCTTATAAGTAGGTGAATAAATCGTAATAATAGAAAAATGGCAAAAGAAAAGAGAGCACAAAAGGGAGACAAGAGTGTAAAAGCAAAGGATAATGCAAAAATTGACGCTGTCGTTGATGAGATCAAAACAAAATTTGGTGATGGGATGCTCATGAAACTCGGTGACGTGCGACATGTTGATGTTGCATCCATTCCAACAGGAAGCATCTCCCTTGATCTAGCATTGGGCATTGGCGGTGTTCCGCGAGGACGAGTTATTGAGGTGTATGGGCCAGAATCATCAGGAAAAACAACTCTTGCACTGCATATTGTTGCAAATGCACAAAAAGGAGGTGGTACAGCAGCATTCGTGGATGCAGAACATGCGTTGGATCCGATGTACGCTCAAAAAATTGGTGTTGATATTAAGGAGCTTCTTGTTTCGCAGCCAGACGCAGGTGAACAAGCATTAGATATCGTTGAAACACTTGTGCGTTCTAATGCTGTAGATGTGATCGTTATAGATTCTGTTGCTGCTCTAACGCCACAAGCAGAGATCGATGGAGAAATGGGAGATCATCATATGGGGCGTCAGGCACGACTCATGAGTCAGGCGTTGCGAAAGCTAACCTCTATTATTGCAAAATCAAATTGTGTTGTGATCTTTATCAATCAGATCCGTATGAAGATTGGCGTGGTCTTTGGTAATCCAGAAACAACAACAGGAGGAAATGCACTGAAATTCTACTCTTCTGTACGTATTGAGGTACGCCGTGCTGCGCAGATCAAGAAAGGTGACGAGGTTGTGGGTAACCGTGTAAAAGTGAAAGTGGTGAAAAATAAAGTTGCACCTCCATTTCGCACAACAGAGTTTGATATTATGTATAATCAGGGTATTTCCTATGAGGGAGATCTTCTCGACACAGGGATCAAGTATGATGTGATCGGTAAGGCGGGGAATTCTTATAGTTATGGTGAGGAAAAAATGGGTGTTGGTCGCGAAAAGGTGAAAGTTTATTTAAGAGAAAATCCAAAAACGACGAAGGCTATTGCAAAAGAGATCAAAGTTGCAGTGAAAGCAAAAGCGGAAGCAGATGGAATGTAGAATATCGTCATGAGCGCTTGCCACGTCGTTTGCGAGTGATGTGGCTTGACTTTTTCATTTAGACATGCTATACTGTAGTCAGCGATATGGAACCGGGTGCCATCATGGTAGCCGGTTTTCTTATTGCGAAAAGGAGGTATCTATACATCCAGTATATGGAATGTAAAAATATTTTCTGAGAACTCTAATTAATATAAAGACAAAAATATGTCTGGAGAAGTTAAATGTGCTGCCTGCGGTTGTTCATGTAATTCACAACCAATGGACGATACAGCACCAACAGCACCAACAGAGCCAGCGCAAGAGGATGAAAAGCCTGATGATGGTGATTATCATGAGGAAACAAAACTTGCTGTTCTTATCGCTCTTGTCCCTGCGATGACCATGACGATCTTTAATCTTATGGGACTCATTTAAAATCGCTCTATAAATTCTATCTTTTATATTAAGCGATCAAAAAACCTCTCTTCTTTTAAAAAGCAAGAGAGGTTTTCTTCGTTTACATTCTACAGTATCGAAGCTCTATGCACGTGATACATATAATCCTTTTTCTGTATTGATGATGATGTTGTCACCAGTCTCAACGAAGAGCGGTGTCGTGATCTGTAGTCCTGTTTCAACTGTGACACGCTTATCTCCGCCAGATTGTGTATCGCCCTTGATTCCGGGTGGCGCATCCGTCACTTTCAGAGTAACTTTGACAGGAAGTTCAATATTGATCGGTACATCTGCAAAATTGAGAAGTGTTACTTCCATTTCTTCAGTGAGATAATTTGGCGCTGATCCTAGCACCTCTGCTGAAAGGGTAAATTGATCATAGTTGTCCATATCCATGAAATAATAATCATTACCTTGTACATAGAGGTATTGCGCTTTTGATTTGAAGATGTCTGCTTCTTCTACTTTGTCAGCACCTTGAAACGTTTTGTCGATCGTTGCACCTGTTTGAAGGTTTTGTAGCTTTGTGCGGAGTACTGCTCCAGCACGACCTGTCTTTGAATGTGTATAATTCAAAACAGTATATGGTTGACCATCGAGAATGATCTTTTTGCCCGTTTTGATATCTGTGAGACCTAGCATAGTTTTTTTTGTTAATCACTAGCAGTCTTAATTGTTTTGTGATCTATTTGATCACGAAAGGGAGAAGTCCCATGTGACGTGCTCGTTTGATCGCTTGTGTGATCTGTCGTTGTCGTCGTACTGGGATCCCATAACGTTTTGGTGGATAGATTTTTCCTTGTGAATTGAGGAAGCGTCGGAGATAGTCTACGTCCTTGTAGTCGATCGCGCTGAGAATGCGACCATTAAGGACAAATGTTTTTTTCTTCATTGTTTAGATAATAGATAGATTAAAATGGAACATCCTCGATATTGACATCATCTTTTTCGTCATCAAGATTGATGGTTGGGATATCATCCGTTGGCGTTTGTTTTGCTTGTGGTGCTGTTGCTGCTGCGACACCCGCTGCTGCAGCTGGAGCTACCGTCGCGCTTGGATTTTGATTTGCATAACTTCCGCCTGTATTTGTTGGTCTAGCGCCAAGTTGGAAGTTTTCAATGACAATTTCTGTCATATATTTTTTCTGACCAGTCTGTTTATCATCCCAATTCCGTGTTTGGAGGCGCCCTTCAACATAAAGTTCGCTTCCTTTTTTAGAATACTGGGAGATGATCTCTGCGCTTTTTGCCCAAGCAACAATATTATGAAACTCTGTTTGTTCTTGTTTTTGGCCACTTTTATCTGTCCAATTTCGATTTGTAGCTAATCCAAAACTTGCTACAGTTTGTCCTGTTGCTGTTGTACGCATCTCAGGGTCTTTTGTGAGGCGTCCGATTAAGATTACTTTGTTAACATTCATACATTTGATATTTAGATATTTAATTATTTAATGAAGAACTACTAAATTTTTAGAACTTCCTCAAGTTTTTTATCAACACGTTCCTCTTTTTGCTTTAGGTGTGTTTGGGGTTGTTTTGCTTGCTTTTCTTGTTTTTCAGTACGCAAAGCGATTTGTTCTCGTTGTTCATCAAGCTCTGGGAGCTCATCGGCACGCACGATAATGAAGCGGGCAATATCCTTTGAGAGATTCATTTGCTTGTTGATTTCTCCGATGGCATCTAGGCCTTCTGTTTCGGGCTCTTCCTCGCCGAGAGCAGCTTTATCAACGCGTGTAAAGCGCTGTGCAACGTATGTACCACGGATCTCCTTATTGATCTCGTAAGCGATCTTGCGATCTTCTGTAAGATCTTCCCCAACAAATGTACCACCAGCTGTTGTCACAATAGCTTTGATATCTTCTTTGATACGGCCGAGATCACCTTTCTTTGACTCCAATACAAGGTAGTAGACCTCATATTCGATCGTTTTCTCACTCATAGTGTAACGATATTAATATAATTAAAAACCATCGCACAAAAGTCCTTTCCATGCGGTGGAGAAATGTGCATCCTATCCCATGTACCACGTCGGGTGCAGGGCGGAATGTACTGGACTTTTACGATTGTGTACAAAGTATACTGTGAGAGAGAGATTTTGTCAATTCCTTCTTTCTTATAGTCGAATATTGGTTGCATTCAATAGTTGACTGTGCGACAATTTCTTTAGAGAATCTTTAAGACCGTTCGTGTATGAATACGCAAAAATTTGATATGCACTCACCTTTTGCTCCTGCTGGTGACCAACCAGAGGCAATTGCTGATCTTACAAAAGGGATCAATGCAGGGCAAAAAGCTCAGACGCTTTTGGGTGTGACTGGCTCAGGGAAGACTTATACTGTTGCAAATGTGATCCAGAAAGTGCAAAAGCCAACACTTGTGATCGCACATAATAAGACGCTGGCAGCACAATTGGCACAGGAATTTCGTCTCTTTTTTCCAGAGAGTGCGGTGGAATATTTTGTTTCCTATTATGATTATTATCAGCCAGAAGCGTATGTACGCTCATCGGACACATATATTGAGAAAGAAGTGGAGATCAATGAAGAGATCGATCGTTTGCGCCACGCGGCGACGGCTGCAGTGTTGACACGTAAAGACGTGATCATTGTGGCGAGTGTATCGTGTATTTATGGTTTAGGTTCACCAGATTTCTATAAAGATAGTATGATCACCCTGACCACAGGAATGCGCTTGGATCGCATTGAATTTCTCAAAAGACTTGTGAGCCAACACTATGAACGTAGTGACATCCTTGAGCGATCCCGTTTCCGTGCTGTTGGACCAACAATTGAGATCGTGCCAGCTGGACGTGAGGCGATCGTACGGATCTTGCTCAAAGGTGAAACGATCGTACGTATGATGGAGGTCGATCTAACGAGTGGCGAGGTTCGTACGGAGCTTGATGAGGCGATCATCTATCCAGCAAAACACTTTGTTGTGCCAGAACCTGTTTTGGAGGAATCGATCGGCAAGATCGAGGCAGAAATGCATGAGCGAATTGCCTACTTTAAGAAACATAATAAGTTGATCGAGGCGCAACGGATCGAAATGCGCACAATGCAGGATCTTGAGATGATGCGAGAACTTGGCTATTGTCAGGGCATTGAGAATTATTCCTATTATTTGACGGGTCGCAGTGACGGTGAAGCGCCATATACACTAATCGATTACTTTGATAAGGATTATTTACTTGTGATCGATGAATCACACGTCAGTGTGCCACAAATTGGTGGGATGTATAATGGGGATCGCGCGCGCAAGATCAATTTAGTTGATAATGGTTTTCGTTTGCCAAGTGCAATTGAGAATCGTCCTCTGAATTTCAAAGAATTCGAGAAGCGCATGGGACAGACGATCTTTGTAAGCGCAACACCAGCAGTTTATGAGAAAGAACATAGCGAAAAAGTTGTGGAGCAGATCATTCGTCCTACAGGGCTTCTTGATCCAAGGTTGGTCGTGCGACCAACAGCTTCACAAGTAAAAGATGTGATCAAAGAGATCGGAAAAACGATCCAGAAAGGAGAACGCGTCTTGATCACAACGCTAACCAAGAAACAAGCAGAGAATTTGTCTGCATACCTTGATGAGGAGAAGATCGCTGCTCGCTATCTTCATAGTGATGTTGATACACTTGAACGCATCGAGATCCTTGAAGAGCTGCGGCGCGGTAGCTTTGATGTCCTTGTTGGCGTCAACCTCTTGCGTGAGGGTCTTGATCTACCGGAAGTTTCCCTTGTTGCGATCCTTGATGCTGATAAGGAAGGATTCTTGCGAAGCGAGACAGCACTTGTGCAAACAATTGGACGTGCTGCACGCCATCAAGAAGGACGGGTATTGCTGTATGCGGACAAGATCACGAATTCCCTTGATCGCGCGATCAAGGAGACAAATCGCAGACGGAAGATCCAGTCTGCCTATAACAAAAAGCACAACATCACACCGCGGTCGATCCAAAAGGGTATAGACTCGATCGTTGATCACGAAGCAAAGAAGGAAATGGTCAAAGAATTTATCGATCTTGAAAATATTGAGAACGTCGGTGCTTATATAAAACGAAGAGAGAAAGAAATGAAGAAAGCAGCAAAAGATATGGATTATGAACAAGCAGCGATCCTACGTGATGAAATAAAAGAATTAAGAAAATTGTGTTAAAACGCGAGTAATCAGTAATTGGTAATCAGTAATTTGGAAACAAAGAGGAACTCCACCCGAGGGGTGGTCCCCGCCTGCATACTGCGCGGGCAAGAGTTTTTGGCTGAAAGAATGAGGACAGATACAGACATTAATTAAGAATTGAGAATGAGGGACAGGAAACAGACACGGACAGTAATTGGTAATCAGTAATATACAGACAGGACAAAGACAATAAGCGGTAATATACAGACAGGAAATAGTGAGTGATCTGCGTGATAGCGAGGTGAATTCTCTATATACGACAAAAAAAGAATGACATCATTAATGATGTCATTCTTTTTGTCATAAACAACAGCTCTCT
>JAUVJK010000071.1 GCA_030592425.1 Candidatus Moraniibacteriota bacterium | reverse complement strand
TGGGGGACACAGACACAGACACAGACACAGACACAGACACAGACACAGACACAGACACAGACACAGACACAGACACAGACACAGACACAGACACAGACACAGACAGTAATCGGTAATCAGTACTATACAAGACAGGAAATAGTGAGAGATCTGTGTGATAGCGAAGTGGACTTTCGATATACGGTAAAAAGAGCCTTTACTTATCGTAGGGGCTTTTTTGTGAAAATATCTATTTATATGAGGCACTCTTCATGTTAGTTTTTTTGATCTTTGCAAAAAAGGAACTTCTATGTTTGAATGTATTTCGCTCTTCGTGCCTCTTGACATTATCTTTTAGTTCGTTACAATAGGAAGACGATTAGCACTCTCCCTTTTTGACTGCTAATTACTAAATAAGAACATCTTTAATATATAAATGCTAAAAATATGGCAAAGCAAATAGAATATGGCGCTGATGCGCGGAAGAAGGTTGTTGAAGGAATTGACGCAGTTGCAAATGCAGTAAAAACAACTGTTGGACCAAAGGGTCGCAATGCAGTACTCGATAAGGGATTTGGAGCACCTGTTGTGACGAATGATGGTGTGACAATTGCAAAGGAAATTGAATTAGAAGATAAATTTGCAAATATTGGTGCAGAGATGATCCGTGAGGTGGCTGACAAAACAAATGACGCTGCAGGGGATGGGACAACAACATCAACGATTATGACACAAGCGGTTATTTGTGAAGGGCTAAAATTTGTTGAAACAGGAATTAATCCTGTCGGTGTACGTAAAGGGCTTGATGCAGCAATGAAAGCTGTAATCGTAGAACTTAAGAAAAATTCAAAAGCTATCGGCTCAAAAGAAGAAATGGCGCAAGTTGCGACAATTAGCGCAGAATCAGAAGAAATGGGACAAATGATCGCTGATGTGATGGAGCAAGTAGGAAAAGATGGTGTGATCACAGTGGAAGAATCGCAGACAGCTGGCCTTACACATGACGTCGTTGAAGGTATGCAATTTGACAATGGTTATGTTTCACCGTATATGATCACCGATACAGAATCACGAAAGGCAGAATTGAAAGATCCTGCAATTTTGATCACAGATAAAAAGATCAGTGCAATGACAGATATCCTTCCACTTTTGGAAAAAATTGCACAAAGTGGAAAGAAAGAGATTGTTATTATTTGTGAAGACCTTGAGGGAGAAGCACTGGCAACGATCGTTGTGAATAAACTACGTGGTGCCTTGAATGTGGTTGCGATCAAAGCTCCAGAATTTGGTGATACACGCAAGGACGTCCTCGAAGATATTGCAACGGTAACAGGCGCAACAGTGATCACGGAAGACAAGGGGATGACGTTGGAAAGTGCTGATCTTACGATGCTTGGATCAGCTGCAAAAGTTGTTGCGACAAAAGATGATACGATTATTATTGATGGCAAAGGAACAAAGAAAGCAATTATTGAGCGTGTTGCGCAACTCCAGCGACAGGCAGAAGCATCAGATTCGAGTTATGATCAAGAAAAACTTCTAAAGCGCGTTGCGAAGCTTTCTGGTGGTGTAGCTGTGATCCGCGCTGGCGCAGCAACAGAAACAGAAATGACATATGTAAAGCATAAATTGGAAGATGCTCTTTCTGCTACAAAAGCAGCTATTGAAGAGGGCGTTGTTGCTGGTGGTGGTACGGCACTCGCAAAGGCAGGCGCATCACTAACTGTTCCAGAAAAGGAAAATAATGAATTCCGTGCAGGATATAAAACACTCCTAAATGCGTTGACGGCACCATTGAAACAAATTGCACAAAATGCTGGTGAACGTGATGCCGCGGTTGTACATAATGAGGTTATACAACATAAAAGTGTGAATTATGGTTATAATGCGCTGACAGATGCCTACGAAAAGGATATGATCAAGGCAGGGATCATCGATCCTTTGAAGGTAACACGAACAGCTTTGGAGAATGCTGTTTCTGTTGCATCGATGCTCCTGACAACAGAAGTCGTTATTACAGATCTTCCAAGTGATAAGGATGATGTGGCAGCAGCTTCAGGTGCAATGGGTGGCGGTATGCCAGGAATGGGCGGTATGGGAGGAATGATGTAAAGAGATTCCTCATTAAGAATAATTTTAACAAACACATCATATGAACGATGTGTTTGTTTTTTATTCTATTTCTATGCAAAATATGGTACAATTAATTGTGTTAGTAATATGAAAATAGATACAAAATGAATATTGACAGTGCGCAATTAAAGGAATATATTGTCAGTGCGAAGTTAGCTGAGCCAGAAAATATTGCCGCCGCTTTTTTGCGTGCACAAAAAGAACAGCTAGTTTTCGCTGATGTTTTATTGGAGGATGATGTTTTGGAGGAGGCGATATTGTGTAAGGCGCAAGCACAACTATTGGATATGCCTTTTGTTGATCTTTCAAAAGAAGTAATACTATCTAGTGTTTTACAAATTATTCCAGAGGTGATTGCAAAAAAAACAATGATCGTTGCTTTTTCAAAGAGAGGGAGAGATTTGGACGTTGCAATGATCAATCCTGATGATATTCAGACACTTTATTTTATTAAAAAGAAGACGAACCTCAATATCATTGTACATCTTGCGACGAAAAAGGATATTTTTAATGTATTGAAGCAGTATGAAAAAAGTTTTAAGGCTGATTTTTGTGATCTTCTTGATAAAGACACACAGGATGTTAGATGTGAAGGGAATCTTGCTGATATCGCACAAGAACTGCCAATTGTCCGTATTGTTGATACATTGATCGATCATGCTATTTTGCAAGGGGCATCAGATATTCATATTGAACCACTTGAAAAAGAACTAATCGTTCGTTATCGTATCGATGGTGTCCTTCATAAAATAATAACACTTCCAAAGAATGTTCTGACTGGAATCGTTGCTCGTATTAAAGTTCTTTCTCATTTGACATTGGATGAACATCGTTTGCCACAAGATGGACGCTTCAAAATTGAAAAAGAAAAACATAAACTCTCTTTTCATGTGAGTATCCTGTCAGTTTTTGATGGCGAAAAAGTTGTAATGCGTCTTTTAGACGAGTATTCGACTGGTCTCACTTTAGAAAAGATGGGATTGACAGGTGAGCCATTGGAGATCATTCATCGAGAGATCAATAAACCAAATGGCATGATTCTTGTGACAGGACCGACAGATTCTGGCAAGACAACAACACTTTATACGATCATGGATATTCTCAATACGCCAGAGGTTAATATCTCTTCGGTGGAAGATCCTGTGGAGTATCGTATGAATAATATCAATCAGACACAAGTGCAGGCAAAGATCGGGATGACATTCTCTACTGTGCTTCGCGCTCTTTTACATCAGGACCCAGATATTATCATGGTCGGGGAAATTCGTGACGGTGAAACTTTGGACATAGCGATTCATGCAGCAATGACAGGTCATCTCATTCTCTCGACACTACATACCAACTCTGCTGCAGAAGCTGTTCCACGTATGATCGATATGGGTTCGCAACCATTCCTTATTGCATCAACGACGAATGTTGTTATTGCACAACGCATTGTACGACGTTTATGTGGTAATTGTCGTGAAAAATATACCCTGAATAAGAAAAATATTGACACTCTGAAGAAAAGTTATGATATGAATCATATTTTAAAAACACTCAAACGTATAAAGGTCATTGATGCTTCTGCGACATGGGGCAAAATTCCTCTTTATCGGGCAAAAGGGTGTGGGCAGTGCGGAAAGGAAGGCTATAAGGGACGAAATGGTATTTATGAAGTTTTCGATGTAACAGAAGATATCCAAAAACTTATTACGCAATCAGCGACAACGGAAGTTCTTGATAAAAAAGCACAGAAAAATGGTATGGTAACAATAGCGGAGGATGGTTTTGCAAAAGTTGTACAAGGTATTACAACAATTGAAGAAATAATACGTGTGACAAAAGAATAATTTTTTCATATGAGGATCGTGCCAAAGTT
>JAUVJK010000034.1 GCA_030592425.1 Candidatus Moraniibacteriota bacterium | reverse complement strand
CATGATCACAACCTCTTATTTGTAAATGAACAGGGCATTCATTCTACCTAACGAATAGTTTAACGTCAATATTGAAATATTTAGTAATTCGTGTATAATGCAACAAAGAATGCAATTTTCTTATTTTAATTGCTCTCTGTTAATTCTTCATTATTCATTAGTTTTTGGGGAGTAGCCATCCCGTCATACGACAGGACGTGAGTGGTAATGCGCCTCATCGGTGCATCCGCCGGAGAGTCGGAGGCACATGGTTCTGGTCCATGCATTCGGGGGTTCGCCCCGTCATGCGACGGGGCGCCATGTCGGATGACATGGCGAGTCCATGAAACAGTACAACTATGTATTATATCTATATACTATTAAGAAAAGATAAACAATTGTATACTGGCTATACAGGTGATTTGAAAAGACGGATAGTTGAGCATCAAGGAGGGAAAGTAAAATCGACAAAACACTACCGACCAATTAAACTAATCCATTATGAAGCCTATAGTTTAGAAAGTGATGCGAGACGCAGAGAAAAATATCTAAAAACAACGGAGGGGAAACGTTTTCTTCGCCAACAAATTCGTGACTACGTGAAAAGTATCACGCTATAAAAACATTTTGGGGAGTAGCCAAGTGGTAAGGCACATGGTTCTGGTCCATGCATTCGGGGGTTCGAGTCCCTCCTCCCCAGCCACGTCGCTCGCGAGCGACGTGGCCAACATTCTCAATAACAGAGGATATTGGCTACGTCATTATGAGCTCAATAGATAATAATAAGACACTACTCATTTAGAATAGTGTCTTATTTTATCTTAAGAAGAGACTTGAAGTTCATGCTCGAAAGCGAATGATATTTATACATATATTTTCAAAAATAAAAACTCATCTAGATTGGATGAGTTTTTTATATATCTATATAAATAATCTACCGTTCAAGATACCGCCGGATTGCGATGAAACTACTGACCATACCAAGGAATGCTCCAACAAGGATGAGAGATGCGAGGATGATCGCAAAGTGAGCATAATAGAATTGTAAAGTATTCTCACTCCCAAAGAAACCTGTTGTCACGCTTTGTACTGCAATTGCTGTGAAGAATAGTAGTACAACTGCCATCAATGACCCTGCGAGACCATAGAAAATCCCTTCAAAGATCGATGGCATTTTTACATAGAGGTTTGACGCACCAACAAGACGCATGATCTCATATTCTTTTGCTCGCGTATAAAGTGTCATACGAACAGTATTAAATGTGATCAATATCGAAATGAAGATAAAAACAATTGCAACGCCAAAACCAATCTTCTGTATAAAGCCAATGATCGATCCTGCGCGTTCAATAACATCTTTATTCTCATCATAGTTGATATCCATTATCAGATCAGCGAATTCTGTTTTTTCAAGAGAGTCTGCAATGATCGTATAATCAGTACTTTTTTTTGCCGTGATCACGATTGATGCTGGCAATGGATTATCTTCCAATTCCTCAAGCGTTTGTGTGATCAATGGATCATCTTTCACTGATTCACGAAAATCATTCAATGCTTGTTCTCGTGAGATATACTCAACTGACTTCACCTCTTTCTTTGCAGATTCTACCTTTTCTTTGATCGCAAGGATCTCATTCTCTGGGACAGAAAGGTTGAAATACACGCTGACATTCACATGTTCTTGTACATTTTGCAAAGCAATATATGTAGACAGACTGATTATTACCGTAACACTCAGAACATAAAGAGCGAGCGAGAGGATTGTCACAGCAGCAAAAGACAGCCATCCTTCACGATAGAAGTTTTTCCAACCTTCTTTGAATGTGCGTAGTAATTTTCGTACTTTTATATTCATAACAATACTGTTTTATTTTGAAAGCCCATACCCTGCATTATCTTTGTCACCTATAACTTTTCCCTGATCCATAACGATGACACGACGCTTCACCTGATCAACAACATCTTTGTCATGCGTTGCAAAAATGATCGTTGTACCAAGCTCATTGATCTGAAGTAACAATTCAATCATCTGTTGTGAGGATGCAGGATCAAGATTTCCTGTTGGTTCATCAGCGATCAATACTTTCGGTCGATGGATCAACGCGCGCGCCAATGAAGCGCGTTGCTCTTCACCTCCGCTTACTTGATAGGGATATTTCTGCATCTCTGATTCCAAACCTACAATTGACAAGATCTTTGGTACTTCATCAGCGATTTGTTCATTGCTTGCGCCGTCAACTTCCAGAGCAAACGCAACATTCTCAAAAATCGTCTTTTTTGGAAGGAGTTTAAAGTCCTGAAAAACGGTGCCAAAATTACGACGGTAATATGGCAATAATCGTTTCTTGATCTCTGATACTGGTCGTCCATTCAGATAGACATCTCCTTCTGTTGGCGCTTCTTCTGCATAGATCATTTTGAGTAAAGTTGATTTCCCTGCACCAGAGACGCCAATAATTGCTACAAATTCTCCAGCAGTGATCTGCAAAGTTACATCATCCAAAGCAATATAATCACCTGGATATTTTTTTGACACATGATCAAGATAAAGAAGAGGTGTCTTCTGAGTAATTTTCTCTTCAGCAGGTTTTTGCACTACATTCTGCTGTGCAACATTCTTCATTGTTTCCTGTACAGCTTGTTGAGGATCGCTCGTCACTGGCGCATGAGCAGATAGCTTCAAAGGCTTCCTTGCCTTCTTTGAGTTCTTCGACTTCTTGACCTCATCAACTTTTTTGTGTTTTCGTATTTCTTCCATAGGAATATTATAGCATAAAACGTTTATGTATTCGAGTCTCTAGAATACCAGTGAAGATAGGCATCAGTAAATCCAGCAAGATCACCATCAAGTACTTTTTCTGTTTGTGTTGTTTCATGTCTTGTGCGATGATCCTTCACAAGCTGATACGGATGAAGTACGTAGGAACGGATCTGACTTCCCCACTCAGCACTCTTATAATTACCGCGTAATTTCTGTTTCTCGATCTCCTTTTCATCGAGGTATTTCTGATGCAATTTTGCACGTAAGATCTTCATTGCCTGTTCCTTATTCTGCAATTGTGACCTCTCATTTTGACACGCGACAACGATACCAGTCGGCTCATGCGTGATCCGTACAGCACTATCTGTCTTATTAACAGACTGTCCGCCAGCACCAGATGCACGAAAAGTATCGATCTTCAAATCAGTGTCCGCAATTTCTACTTCTGCTATATGATCAATGATCGGAAGAACTTCAACGAGTGAAAACGATGTTTGCCGTAAATTATCAGAATTAAAAGGTGAAAGTCGCACTAATCGATGTACACCAGACTCCCCTTTGAGATAGCCATACGCCCAACGTCCCGTCACTTCAAATGTCACACTCTTGATCCCTGCCTCAGAGCCACGCGATTCCAGTGCGACATGTGCTTTGAGATTATTCTTTTCCGCCCAGCGCAGATACATGCGCAAGAGCATTTCTGTCCAGTCCTGCGCGTCAACACCGCCAGCACCAGCATGAATAGAGATAATTGCATCATTTTGGTCATATTCACCCGAAAGAAGCGTGTGAAATTCAAGAGCCTCAATTTCTTCTTCCAACTTCTTACAATTATTCTGCAATTCCACTAATTCAACATCATCTTCTGTGATCTCGATTAGCTCTTTCAAGTCCAATGAATCCTGTGAAAGGCGCTCAACATGCGTAATTTCCTCATTGAGATACTCCAGCTCTTTCATGATCTCTGAGGCTTCCTTTTGGTCATTCCAAAAATCAGCTCGAGAGGTTATCTTTGAGAGGCCACTAATGCGTATTCGTTTTGCATCGACATCAAAGAGAGTCCTGCAGGTGCAGGAGTTTTGCATGAAGATCACTGATGTGTTTTTTGAGATCAGACATAAAAAAATGTTTTAAGTGTTGTACTTGTTCTAAATGTTCTAATTTCTTGTCGCACAGAAACACAATATTTCTGAATAATTATGAGCCATCTGTGGGGATTGAACCCCTGCCTGTCGGCAGGCAGGGACGACTCAAGAATATAGTTAATCCACCACCTCGGTGAAAGCCAGTTTTTTAAATAGTTTCGTGAGCCCACGGTCGGGATTGAACCGACGGCCTGCACGTTACGAGTGTGCTGCTCTACCAGCTGAGCTACATGGGCATATTGCTATATTGCATTATATACTATCAGCCATCATAACATAAGTTTTCGCTCGGACCCCTGCCTCGCCGGCAGGCAGGCTGTCCGCCTTTGGCGGAAACTGAGCTAAGATGGCTATTTGAATACAGATAGTACTATACACAATTATAGCGTTTTTTCAAAGACTACAGCTGCTGCGCCGATCAATGACACATCATCACCAAGTTTTGTCACGACGATCTTCGGCAACGAAGGTAAATAATGATCAACACCCTCTTTGATCGATGAAAGCATTACTTCTTTATTATTTTCGACGACCCCACCGCCAAGAATAATACTCTCTGGATCATATGCTACGATCAGATTTGAGATTCCTTGCGCATTTATCTTTCCTATAGCATCAATAAATCGTAGTGCAACATCATCTCCTTTCGCTGCTGCATCATAAATTGATTGCGCTTGACATGTATGAAATGACACATCACCAACCTTCTCTTTTTCACTCCACACTTTATAAAAACGAGGAATATTCCCCCCAGATGCAGCGCCCTCCCAGTGATTCACTCCTTTATTGCAACCACACATGATCTCATATGGCACAGCAAGATTCATATGTCCTACCTCCCCAGCATTTCCACAACGTCCAAGTATGAGATTACCATCCATCATGATCCCAGCACCGATACCACTTGAGATCGTTAGATAGATGATATTACGACAGCATTTTCCTGCGCCAAAAGCGTATTCTGCAAGCACAGCTGCATTTGTATCATTAAGGAAACTAATTGGCTGATCAAAAACATCCATAAGAGGCTCAACGATCGGTATACGGTCAAAACCCATATTATGATTACAAATAATACCATCATCGATATCAAGTGGTCCTGCAGCACTTATGCCGATACCAATAACTTCCCCATCAACTTCTTTGAGAAAGTTTTGGATCATCCCGATCATCATACGCGATACTATACGCTCATCATCACCCTCGCATGGTGTTTTGATCATGCTCTTCTTCTCGATCTTTCCATCAGCGGTGACGAGTGCAACACGTAAATGTGTACCACCAAGGTCGACCGCAATCGCAAATTGTTTTTTTGTTTCTGTCATATATTATTCTATTATAGCACAATATTATTTTTTCTCGATGATCAATTGACAAGCTTCGTTTGACCAGTTGTATTCAAGACAATTGGTATTTCCTCAAATACTAGATCTTTCGCTTCATTTCCTGGCAATAACACTTTTACCATAAGGCCATTACGGGTATCCTCACTGAAATATTGATCAAAAACAAAATTTCCCAGAGAGTAATAGATCATTTTTCCTTTGTAGGTTTCATTTTCCTGAACGACGTGCGGATGTGAGCCAATGATCAGATCAACCCCTGCGTCAATAAACTGATGTGCCAATACCTGCTCATGCTCGCGTGAATGTGTGATATATTCCTCACCCCAATGTGTGTACAAAATGATGTGATCTGCATCAGGTGCAACTGTTTCGATATCCAAGAGCGTGTTTGCCACAGCATTCTGAACAAAAGCATTGTAATTTACAAAAGCTATTTTTTGCCCATTGATCTCTTTCACATAATATCGCCGTTCATCTGGCGTACCAGTATCTCCGAAATAATTCAATCGTGCTTCTCTTACAAATTTTTTCGTATCAACAATGCCATCTGCACCAAAATTACCGATATGATTATTGCCGATATTCACAAGCATTGCTTTATTTTTCTCTAGTGTCGTCAAAATAAGAGGATCAAACGTAAAAATATAATTATCATGCGATCCAATCTCTGAATAAAGTGATCGCGATTCATTCTCCGTCACAGGACCTTCGAGATTTGCAACAGTGAGATCAGCAGCATTCAATAACAGCGACAAGTCCTCTATGATATGATCATAACCTTTTCCATTGCTCATCTGCCGAATATAACGATCAAACATCATATCTCCACCAAAAACAATTGTCACATCAGTTTTTTGCACAAACTCATTTGACATAGTAGGAGTAAATATATATTTATCAGAAGTCTCATCAGCTGTATCAGTTTGATGATCTTCACTCTCAGCAATGATTTCTTGTAATGCAGAGACCTCCTCAGTAAAATGAGTAACTGGCACATATGATGAGGATACGACAAAATACGCCAACACACCTGTTAGTACAAAAATTGTGAGAATCACAGAAATAACTGTTTTCATAGAACTATTATTATAGCATAGATCGATACAAAAAATATCCTTCATCTTCAACACTCGTAAATTCCTCACATTAAAAAATAGATGCATCTTCTATAAAGGGTGCCATAGATACATCTATTTTGTTTTTCGCCCTTGTATGCGATATATACAGTATTACGCGCGCCGCTCCTGCATGCCGATATCGCTCCCTGCTACATAACCTGTTGTCCAGCAAAGTTGCAAAGAAAAGCCTCCAGATGGACGATTGACATTGAGAACGTCACCAAGGAGATAGAGATTGTCATACTTACGAGATCTCATCTTCTTGAAATCTACTTCATCAAGGGCGACACCACCATCAGCAACGATTGCTTTTTCCATACCACATGTTCCACTGATCGGAAACGTCAGGTTCTTCAGTGTGTGAACAATTTCTTTCCGCTGTTCACGTGAGATATCTTTAGCATACGCCTCTGTCATTTTTAAATTTGGCAAAGCAAGGATCTCAAGTGCAATATTTTTGAAAAGAAGATCTGGCAGAACGTTTTTCATCTTCTTGTCCTTATTTTTTTCCAAAAGCTTGATCATCTTCTTATCCAACATCTTTTCTTCCGTGTCAGGAAAAAGATCGATCACAGCCTCGACTGAACCCTTTCGCAAAAGTTGCTTTACTTCATACGCAGAATTGATGATCAATGGTCCAGAAATCCCAAAATGCGTAAAGAGGATCTTACCTGTTTTACGGACCTGCGTCTTGCCATTTTGCACAAAACGGATCTTCATAAAAGACCATGTAATACCAGAGAGATTGTGAATCCACTTTGTATCAGTTTTGAGTGGCACAAGGTTTGGATTTGGTTCACCTACGGTATGTTTGAGTTTTTTCAAAAACAACATACCATCACCTGTAGAACCAGTGTCAGGTGCTGCAAGTCCACCAGTTGCAATGACGAAATTATCAGCATAATACTGCTGACCCCGTTCATCTGTCACAGAAGTGATCTTTCCTGCTTTTTTCTCAACAGAAGCAATGCGCACATTTTTCCTGATCGCAACGCCACCCTCTTTCATATAATCTTCGAGTACATCAAAAACATCTTGTGCTCGTTGCGTTTGTGGGAATACACGATTCCGTGCCTCCGTAACGAGTGGCAAGCCACGAGATTCAAAAAAATCAAATGTATCACTAACAGAAAATTTTGAGTATGGCGAATAAAGATAGCGTTTTGCTTTCGGAAAATTACTCAAAAATGATTCTTTATCAAAATCAGCATTAGTAATATTACATCGTCCACCACCAGTTTTCTTGAGTTTATTGCCAAGATCACTATTTTTTTCCAAAACCAAAACATGCGCACCAAGCTCTGCAGCGCGACCCGCACACATCATACCTGATGGACCACCACCAATGACGATCACATCAAATTTTTCTTCTCTTCGTCCCATAAACTCTTTATTAATTCGTCAAATGAGTATGACACATATTCATCGTGCTGTCCAGATGCATATTCCTAAGTATAAAATAAAAGCTGGTGGACAAAGTTTGTCTCACCAGCATATGATATTCACGATACAAGCTGCATTCATTACAAAGTTGTAATAAATCGCTGCGCCTGTGATGGCAAAACTATCGTTGATGACATATCGTGATCATCATTTTTTTCTCTGATAACAAGCAACGAGTGTTTCTTTCCCTTGCTACACATCTTAATTGCTTCAAAAGAAGCAATGATAGTATCATGTTCTGTAGCTCCTAAACTACTATTGAGTGAGAGTAATTCTCCAGCGTGCTTATTATCACGCCCATTCAATCGAGAGTCACTCTGATAGAATTGATTGCCCTTGAGAATGATCTTGGATTCTGCTTTAGAAAAAAGTAAGCAGTTTCCGCCATCACTCTTTGCCACGGCTGTGATCGCTTCGAGGATAACCTCAAATAGATATTTTCCATTTGGATCCAACTTTCCTAGATCTCTAATTTCACGAAAAGCCAGTGACCCAAATTGCAGATACCCAATTTTCATTTTTTATACTTCCCTATTATTAAAGTGAGGAAAAAGTGAATTTATCCACTAGTAAAAGAACTCTTTTATGCAACAATATAAGCACACGTAAATGCACTTGTCAATTCCCAATGATCAATTATTACTTCCAATCCTTGATAAGAATTCCTCCATGCACACGTTTGACCATGACCTTTTGTTTCTCTCGCCACCCAAGCTCACGTACCATATCGATCGGCAGTGTCAAACCAATGCTTTTATTGCCAATACGTGATAGTTTGCGTATATTTTTATCTTCTATTCTTCTTCGTGCCATAATTGTTTTAATTAAATAAGTATTTAAATACCTATTTAAATAGGTATTTCTTTTCATTTCTATTTTCTCATGAATATTCTCCTGACGCAATAACGTGGCACAAAAAAAAGAGATCATCAACCATTTGGTCAATAATCTCGCGGAAAACACTATGATCACAGACTAGTCGCCACTTTTCAATTTGATAGTAAACGACTCTTCCTCACCTGGATATGCAGAGAATTCTACAATTATGTCACCGCACATTCTATTGTGAAGAGGAATTTCAATACTTTCAGCTGGACAAGTCATCGACAATTGCATCAAGAGAGAATCGCGCAATTCTTGTTGCCAAGCAGAACACTCTGTTTCCACCCCAAAAATATTTTGAAAAATCCCACGATTGACACTATCTATGCTCACACCACAATATCCCATCGAACTATTAAATCCATAAGTGCTTTGTTTCCGATGCTCGATTTCACCGTAGCGCAACGCCTCCCAAAAAGTATCATCCGCTAATAGCTCTGGCATAATGATCGGGATAATATGCATAACATTCATTTTGCAAACCCTCTTTGATCAGTGAATTGAAAAAACTATACACCTCGTGATTCAACTAAGGCTCTCCCACTTTAGGCAGTTATTGAATACTATGTCAATGCTTCTTTGTACCTGATAACTTTTTATAGCGCCAACTTATTTTACTATTACTCTTT
>JAUVJK010000082.1 GCA_030592425.1 Candidatus Moraniibacteriota bacterium | reverse complement strand
ATTATTACTACGAATATACGAATTAAAACAGCGAATTTACGAATAAGACAACAAACAAAAGCTTAGCAAATATTTTCAATTGTACGAAGGGGAAAAATGAGAAATTTTGTGAACATTAGGTGATATTAACGATTCTTTTGCAGGCAATGCCTTTGGATGTAAAATTTGCGAGAATTGCTAATTTTTTATCTGTCGCTTTGAGATATGCATAGACCTGTTCGATATTCTTGCGTGAGAAATAATTACCTTTTTTAAGTTCAAGAATAATCTTATCATCTACAAGAAAGTCTAGATAGTATCTTCCGATGTTTTCACCTTGAATTTGTAGTTTGTAGCATGGTTGGCGCTCATACTTCAAAGCTTCCTTTATAAACAGCTTTTCTACAGCTCTCTCATAAATCTTCTCTTGGTAACCATATCCTAATTCATTATATACATCAAATAATATTCCAACAATCTTAAAACTTAGTTCTTTATAAATAATTTTCTTTGACATTTTCTTTTATTTTAGTGCACTTCTGAAAAATTGCATTAATATTTGTTTTTGATTCGTATATTCGTTGTCTGAATATGTACATTGGTAGTCTTTTTTAAAGACAAAGAGTCGCTCCCCCTGAGAAAGCGACTCTAGTCGTGTAAAATAACAGATATGATAATACGAGTTTATTCGGCGACGATGTCTATGACAACACCGGTTGTTACATCATGACCAAGATCAATTTTAACTTCTTGTGTAGTGATCTCTTTGATTGGCTGTGTTAACTTGATATCTTTAGCGGTAAAAGTCGTCTTAAATTTTTCGTTTATTGCTGATGCAATCTCTTTGTCCCCAACTGATCCAAACAACGCTGTTCCTTTTGCTTTTGCACTAATGAACACCTTTTTTCCACGCAGACTCTTCGCGAGTTTCTGTGATTCAATGACGCGCTCCTTATCTGCCTTCTCTTCTCGTTCTTTTTGCGCAGAAATCTGTGACATCACACTACTCGTTGCAGGCATTGCTATTCCTTGCGGGATGAGGAAATTTGTCGCATATCCATCAGAGACTTTCTTCACTGCACCAACAGGTCCAAGCTTTTTATCAGTTTTTAGTAATATAATTTCCATATGAATACATCTTAGCGGAATATTCCCAATTGCGCAAGTTTCAGCTACTTCCGCCAAAGGTATACATGGAATACGAGTTCTTATAACTTTATGTCAAAATAATCGATCAGATTTGTGTCTGACGAACTAGTTATAATGTTCGTTACGCTTTTTCTTGTTTTTGTGCAAGTGAATAGATCAGAAGTGCCTGTGATGCAATGGTCTTGATATAGTCAGGATCCTCTTTTACATGAGCATTTTTACGCAAGATAATATAGACACGTACACAATCAATATCACGAGGACAGGCGGTTGCAACGCATTCATCATTTACATCGATCATTTCCTTATTTGCAACAACACATAACTGTTTATTATCGACAAAAGGATTGTAGGAGTCGTTTCCTTTTATTTCAAAAAGAGTCGTGGATGTTTTCATGTTAATAAAACGAAGGATATAGTTGTCATCACCATTGACAACGCTCAATGCTTCGCAGATTGATGAGTACATATCTTTTCGTCGTTCTTCTGTTAATTCCTCTGCTGATGGGATATTGAGAATAATACTTTTAAGAAGATCGAGTTTTCGGTTGACGATGCCAATATAAGAGTATGATTCTGAGAGATCCTTTGTCGTGCTGGAATGTTTATGCTGTGCTGTAATTTTTTCACGGAGTTGATTGAGGAATTTATTTTCACTTGCGACATAGAGGAATAATGCCCCTAATGCCAAAACAAAGATAACAAGGGATTCCGTTTGGTCCTCTGTCAACCCATGCCATGAATCGTCAATAAAATATGGAACGAAAACAATTGTGGAAAAGATTATAAGATATAGCCAGAACATGCAGTAGAATTATGAGATTAATTTGTCACAATCTAGTTCACTGTAGATGTAGAAATAACACTATAACTCTAAAGTTTTAAGGTGATCTTTTAATTTGTCTTTGAAGTCTGGGTGTTTGAGGCCAAAATGGATTGTTGCTTTGACGAAATTAAATTTATCGCCAGTATCAAGCCACAGTCCTTCGAGATCTTTTGCATAAATATCTATGCCTTTTTCAAGACCAATTTCAAAGGCATCAGCAAGACGAATCTCACCTGATACACCTTCCTCCATCGTATCGAGAATTTCAAAGATCTCTGGTGTGATCACATATTTTCCAACGGCGACATTTCGTGACTCTGTTTCGGTTGGTTCTGGTTTCTCTAACATTTGTGTCATATGAATGAGTCCATTTTCTTCATTACCTTCAATGACTCCGAAATCTGAAACTTCTTCATCGGAAACAATAGATGTTCCTATGATGCTTTGATGTTTCTTTTGAAATGCCTCAATGATCTGTGTTGAAGCGGGTGTCTTGCTATCATAAATACAGTCGCCAAAGAGTACAAGGGCTGGTTCATTGCCAATGAGATGACGCGCTTGCAAGATGGCATGTCCATCGCCAAGTGGATAGGGTTGCCTGACATAGGAAAAACGTGCGAGTTTTGCAATTCTTTGCACTTCCTCGATCTGCTCGAGCTTATGCTTGTTCTCAAGTGTTTTTTCTAGCTCATAAGCGACATCAAAGTGATCCTCGATCGCACGTTTGCCTCGTCCTGTGACAAAGATGATATCTTCGATACCAGCCGAGACAGCTTCTTCGACGAGATATTGAATAACTGGCTTATCGACGACGGGTAACATCTCCTTTGGCTGAGATTTTGTTGCTGGCAGGAAGCGTGTACCAAATCCTGCAACGGGCAAAATAGCTTTTGTGATCTTTTTCATAGTTACTACAAATTTACAAATTAAGACAACGAATGTACGAATAGAACAAGTGATTGTTACTAAGTGTACGAATTATAGGTAACGAATAGATGAATGGACTATCAAAGCAATTTTACAAGTATATAGTATGGAAATATCTCTTTATTTGTATATTCGTTGCTCTGATTCGTACATTCGTAGGTAATTAAATTATCATATTATCTTGGAGTTTTTCTCTTACGAGGATACTTGCATCGAGAAGTGAATCATGTGTTCCTGCATCGATCCATTCATTTTTTACCATACGGACATCAAGTTCACCATCGCTCAAATAACGATTCTGCAGATCGGTGATTTCAATCTCTCCACGTTCACTCGGCTGTACTTCTTTTGCATATTGTACCACGCGTTCATCAAAAATATAGAGTCCTGGAATAGCAAAATTACTTTTAGGATTTTCTGGTTTTTCCTCGATTGAGATTGCTTTCATATCCTTATCAAATTCTACGACGCCAAATCGTTTTGGGTCTTCTACTTCCTTTGCAAAAATTCGACCGCCACTCTTGAAACTCTGAATTTCATCGGAAAAATCATCAGCAAAAATATTATCACCAAGGATCAT
>JAUVJK010000070.1 GCA_030592425.1 Candidatus Moraniibacteriota bacterium | reverse complement strand
GTCACAACTGGCACATCCATACTCTGTGCCTCAAGGATTGGCAAGCCAAATCCTTCGTAGAGCGTCGGGAAGAGAAAAATGGAAGCATTCTGCAGTAAAACCCATTTTTCTTCATCAGAAACAAATCCCGGCGCGATTATATCATCTTTAAAAGAATTTTTTGCGATTTCCTGTTCGATTTTCTCATAACCATAGCCACCCTTCCCCACCAAAACAAGCTTATGAGGGATCTGATGTTTTTCTTTCAGAACAGTAAACGCACGGACAACATTCACGATATTCTTCCGCTCCTCCAACCGACCGATAAAAATGAGATAGGCTTTAGGCTTCAAATCATTATTTGCTAGTATTTTCTTCCCTTGATCTTTTTTTAACTTTCGACTTGATAGACTTTCGACTTGATGGACTTTCGACTCATTCACTCCCTCGTAGATCCTTGTGATCTTGTCCTGTGGTATATGATAAAGTTCAATGAGATCCTTCATTGTATTATCCGATACAGTAATGATCTTTTTTGCCCACTGACAAGAATTCTTGATACCGCATCGCATCGAAAAACGCTCCCACCAAGAGTATGCCTCTGGCGTGAACTCATACTCCAAACCATGGATCACTACTGTTGTGTCTTTTGGTCTCAGAATAGGCACAATGTGACCAGGAACAAAAAGTTTTTCCACAGGATGCACGAATAATTCAAAAGAGAGCCGTAGATATGTCCATAAGCGAGGAAGCCACAATTCTTTTACGCGCCATTTCTCTGGTAGATCAAAATCAATATTATCCTTTGTTCCTTTTCGCAAGTATAAAATCACTTGCTTATCTCCAAGTGGTCCGCGCAAGTTCTTGATTACTTGATAAGAATACTCTTCGATACCCGTTCGTTCATGCAAAAAAGCACGTGAAGCATCAATCCCTAATTTAGTCATAAAGTCGAAAGTTATAAAGTCCGTAAAGATAAGAAATCTATTTAGTCATAAAGTCGAAAGTCATAAAGTCCGTAAAGATAAGAAATCTAAATAGTCATAAAGTTTAGAGTCATAAAGTCTATAAAGTCCTTAAAGTCAAAAGTTTATAAAATCATCAAATTAACATTATTGAGAATTACGGAGAGATGTTATTAGTCCAGATAGTATTTTCGAGATTTCTACAGAAAGTTTGTATGTAACGTGAAATTGATCCTAAGATATATACCGCCTTTCCAATGCAATATAGAGCATAGATCGCACTTCTCCGCATGAACCTTTCGCTATGTATAAAAATTGAATAAACTCTTTATCTGTTTGACGCTCAAATCCCTCTGCAATATTATTCATAATAGACACAGCTGCACGACGAATTTGGTCATTATACGAATAATCCTTACAAGAATCTGTACTTTTATATATCACCAATGTCAGTTCTTTCGCTTTTTTCCATGCAATAATATCCTCGAATGTGTTTATTTTCATGTCTTAATATAATAAGTTTGATTCCTTTATAGACTTTCGACGCCATTCTTTCGACTTTACAGACTTTACAGACTTTCGACTCATTTATTTCGTCATGAGGATCGTTCGTTTATATGTATCAAGATTTTCCAGTACCTTTCCCGTACCACGTACAACACATTTAAGAGGATCTTCTGCAACATAGCAAGGGACACCAATGGTCTTTGTGATCAATTGATCAAGATTCTGTAATAGTGCACCGCCGCCAGAAAGGATCATTCCTTTATCCATGATATCTGCTGATAGTTCTGGTGGAGTTTCCTGTAAGACCTTTTTGATTGCATTAATCACTTCACGAAGTTCATCTTGCAGCGCTTCTGTCACTTCATTTCCTGCGATATTAATTGTCTTTGGTAAACCACCCATCAGATCACGCCCATGAATGTCCATATGCTCATCCTTTACTTGTGCAATTGCGCTCCCAATTTTGATCTTTACATCTTCGGCAGTACGTTCTCCAATAGCAAGAGAATATTTACGTTTAATATAATCAATGATCGCTTGGTCAAACTTATTACCGCCAACGCGTGCGCTATGTGCCGCGACAACACCACCAAGTGAAATAACTGCTACTTCTGATGTTCCACCACCGATATCAATGATCATATTTCCCTGTGCACTATGGATCGGGATACCAGCACCAATTGCTGCAAGAACTGGTTCTTTCACAACATAAGCCATTTTCGCACCAGCTTTGATCGTTGCATCCACAACAGCGCGACGCTCTGTTGATGTGATACCCGCAGGAATAGAAACCATCACTTCGGGACGCACCAAACGAATGCGGCCACTTACTTTATTAATAAAATACTTCAACATCGCCTCCGTCACACGATAATCAGCAATAACGCCATCTTTAAGTGGCCTACTCGCTTTGATCGTGTCTGGCGTCCGTCCAAGCATCTCCTTCGCCTCATTGCCCACTGCAAGTACTTTATTTTCATAGAGAGAAACAGCGACAACAGATGGTTCATTGATGACAACACCTTTTCCCGGCACAAAAACGAGCGTATTTGCCGTCCCAAGATCGATTCCAATTTTCTTGACGATCATTGCCATAGTTTAGAATTTTGAAGTTAGAAACTAGAATCTAGAAACGAACGAAATCATGTTATTTCTTTCGCTTAATGCGTGCACCAATCTTTTGCAGACGCTCTTCGATCCGTTCATAACCACGATCTACTTGATAAGCATTACTAATGCGCGTTGTACCATCAGCGATCAATGCTGCGATGATCAATGACGCTCCAGCACGTAGATCGAAGCTCGTGATCTTCTTTCCCTTTAATTTTGTCGGCCCTGTGATCACAGCCTGATGATCATTAAGAATGCGTGCTTTTGCTCCCATTTTCCGTAGCTCAGAAAGATATTTCAATCGTGCTTCATAAAGAGTATCAAAGATCAAAGTTTCCCCATCTGCTTGTGTTGCAAGAACACCAAACGGTGCTTGGATATCTGTCGGGATACCTGGATAGATCCGCGCCTCGATCTTTTCCAGTGACAAGATCTTTCGTGGAGGCACGATCGTAATTGCTTTTCCTTTGATCACAAAATCTGCACCACATAAACGTAATTTTTCGAGAACAAGATCGAGATGACTAGGATCTGCATTCCTCACCGTAAGGGGACTTTTTGTTGCAACCCCAAGAATAAGAAATGTCGCTGCTTCATTAAAGTCTGGAATGATCTTATGCGTAGTACTACCAAGATTCTTTTTCCCATGAATTGTGATCGTATGTGTTCCAAGACCTGTGATACGGACACCAAGTCCTCTGAGGAATCTCCCAAGGTCTTCGACATGTGGTTCCGCTGCTGCGATCTTGATCACTGTTTTTCCTGAAACACCCGTTGCAAGCATCATCGCATTTTCCGTTGCCGTCACAGAGAATTCCTTCAAAACAATGTCAGCATGTCCTTTTTTACGAGCGTCAACAGCATATGCCTCTTTTGTATTACGAATATGAACACCCATTTTCGCCAACGCATCAAAGTGCGTCCCAACAGGCCGAGCACCAATAACACATCCACCTGTCTGCGGGAGCAAAAAATGATCACAACGCGCACCCAGTGGCCCCAGAAGGAGAATTGATGAACGTAACTGCTTCACTTTGATCTGGTCCATTTTTTTTGGATCGATCTTCTTTGCAGTGATCGCAACAGACCGTTTCCCCGTCCACTCAACTACTGCACCAAGACTTTCGATGATCTCAAGCATACGAAAAACATCTTCAATAAGAGGCAAATTTCTGATCTCACATTTTTTCGTTGTCAAAAGCGTCGCTGCTAGGATTGGTGTCGCTGCATTCTTTGATCCGCGCACATTAATTGTACCGGAGAGTTTTTTCCCTCCTATTATCTCAAAATATTCCATAATCCCCATTGTATGGGAAAAAAGGAGAATAATCAAGCTACGTCGTTCGCGAGCGACGTGGCAAGAAAGAACAAAAGTGCGCTTTTCCCAGTATTCTATATGCACCACATTTACTAATCCACAAAAAAATAGATCCATCTATAGATGAATCTATTTTACCTAAAAGCTGATGAAGCTACGTCTCTACGGCTGCACTTCCTTGATCGTTCCTGTGCTACTAGTACATTCTCCAATTGATGTACATTCT
>JAUVJK010000036.1 GCA_030592425.1 Candidatus Moraniibacteriota bacterium | reverse complement strand
CTTTTAGAATTTAGAAATTAGAATTTAGAATGTAGATCTCTACAATCTACTGTCTATTTACTATTCATCAATTAGTTCATTTCCTTATACTCTTCAATCGCTTTTTTGAGCTGTGCTTCTAGTTCTTCATCAAGCTCTTTTTTCTGCATGATACCCTCAATGATCTCTTTGTGTGAACTTTCCATGTATGTGTGTAATCCTGATTCCCATTCCTCCACTTTCTCTTCTTCGACATCATCCAAAAGACCATTTGTTAGTGCATACATGATCACAACTTGTCCTGCAATAGTGAGTGGCTCGTACTGTCCTTGTTTAAGAACCTCAATCGTTCGTTTTCCACGTTCGAGTCGCGCACGCGTCTCATCATCAACATCTGAACCAAATGCAGCAAATGCCTCCAATTCACGATATTGTGCAAGGTCCAATCGCAGTGTTCCGGAAAGTTTCTTAATTGCTTTTGTTTGCGCACTTGAACCGACGCGTGATACGGAAAGTCCTGCATTGATCGCCGGACGAATACCTTTATAGAAAAGATCTGCCTCAAGATAGATCTGTCCATCAGTAATAGAAATTACATTCGTTGGAATGTACGCTGATACATCCCCAGATTGTGTTTCAATAATTGGAAGTGCCGTCAGTGATCCGCCACCATTTTCTTTATTTAACCGTGCGCTTCGTTCCAAAAGACGTGAGTGCAAGTAGAAAACATCTCCAGGATACGCTTCACGTCCTGGCGGACGTTTCAAGAGCAGTGACATTTGTCGATATGCTTGCGCATGTTTTGAAAGATCATCATAAACAACCAAAACATCCTCACCCTTTGCCATAAAGTATTCACCTAGAGCCGTTGCACTATACGGCGCAAGATAACTCATTGCAGCAGGGTCACTTGCACCTGCAAGAACAACGGTCGTATACTCCATTGCACCATGCTCTTCAAGCTGTGCGACGATCTTACGAATCTTTGCTTCACGCTGTCCAATCGCAACATAAATAAATTTCATATTTTGTCCTGCCTGATTGAGAATCGTATCAATTGCAACCGCTGTTTTCCCTGTTTGCCGATCTCCAATGATCAACTCACGTTGACCACGTCCAATTGGGATCATTGAATCAATTGCCTTGATCCCTGTTTGCATCGGCACGCCAACTGGTTCACGTGTAATAACCCCTGGTGCGATTTTTTCTACCATGTATGTTTCACTTGATGCGACATCACCTTTACCATCTACAGGTACCAAAAGGGCATCGACAACACGTCCATTAAAAGAATCACCAACTGGCACAGAAAGAATGCGCCCCGTTGGTCGTGCAACATCACCTTCGCGAATTTCCTTGTAATCACCAAAAATCACAACACCTGTTTGATCTTCCTCTAAGTTCAATGCAAGTCCCGTCACTTCTGTACCAGAACTCGTCTCGATCAAAATGATCTCTGATGCAGCAATATCATCAAGTCCTGCAATTTTTGCAATTCCATCACCAACTTCAAGAACCGTTCCGATCTTTTCTGCAGCTTGTTCACGAGAAAAAGAGGAAATCCCTTCTTTCATTTTTTCAATAACGCGTTGTGCATTAGACATAAGTAATATATTAATAATTCAAATTTATTTAATGACAATCACTGGTACATGTTCTCTACACAGAACAGACACCACTATTTACCATTATCGCAAAACGTCTGCGAGACGCACGAGACGCCGCTTCAAAGACAGGTCAAAGAGTTGATTATTTCGCTTGATCACAACGCCTCCAATGATTCGCTCATCAACATCTTGTTTTACAACGTTCTGTACACCAATGTTCAGTTGTTCAAGGATCATTGTGATTATTTGTGACGATAGAACTGTCGGTGTTTTGATCGTCACTTCTGGCAATTCATTTCTTTTGATCAAGAGTGTTCGATATTCACGCAAAACACTTCCCGACAAATGCTGTGCATTTTCCGCCTTGAGAAGTGCAAGAAAACGCGTCACAATAGCATCTACTTCATTAGCTGAAGCGTCTTTCGTCACTACATAGAGTGCATTTGCATATTGTTTTGTGTTTGCCTGCATAATTCCTATTTTTTAGCACTTACCTCCCGCTGGATAAATCCTTCGTGCGAGCCCTCCAATTCCTGCCCAAGCACTTTCTCTGTTGTTTCAACAACAATATCTGCAATCTCACTGCGCACATCATCAATGATCTTCTCCTTCTCCGTTGCGATCTCCTTTTTCGCTGAAGCAACAATTCCTTGTGCCTGAATCTTCGCGTCTTCCTGTGCCTGTTCTTTTATATTTGTTGCCGTTTCATCAGCGCGAGCCGTTACGTCGTGTGCTTTTTGTCGCACAGCTTCCATTTCTTTAGCTGCTTGTTTACTAAATTCATCCTTTGCTTTCTGCATATCTTCAGCTGCCTGCACCGATGCTGCCACCTCCGAACGCCTCTTTTCAAGCATTGTCATAACAGGCTTGTAGAGAAGTTTCTTCAAAATAAGCATCAAAACTAAAAAGTTGATGATCTGTATAACCAAAAGTCTCCAGTCAATACCAAATTGTTCTAATACTTCCATAATAAATGTGTAAATATATCCCTATAAGTGAATCTGATCAAACAAATCGTGCGATAAAAGCGATCACGAGTGCAAAAATTGCTATTGCCTCTGTAAATGCAATACCAATGAACATTGTCGCCTGCAATTGCCCTGACGCTTCTGGATTGCGTCCCATTGCCTCAAGTGCACGACCAACAATAATACCGATCCCGATAGCAGGGCCAAATGCACCCAGTCCCATAGCAAGTGCCATTGAGAGCACCTGTACTGATTCATGTTCCATATGTTTACTTTAATGATTTATGATTTAGAATTAAGAATTATGTTTGTTACACCTAATTCCTAAAGCCTAAAACCTAAATATTCCCCGATCAATGCTCTGCAGGGACTCGTGCGATCTTCACAAAGAACAATGTGAGAAGAGCGAAGACAGCCGCCTGAATAAATCCAACAAATAATTCAAACATCATCAGTGGCACAGGCATGAATAATGGCAAGAAGAATACTGTCACGGCAATCAATACTTCCCCAGCAAAGATATTTCCAAAAAGACGAAAAGAAAAGGAGATCAAACGTGCTAATTCACTGATCAATTCTATCAAACCAACAAAAAATTTCAAGGGTGAAGAAAAATTAATAAATTTACTTGTATATTTGAAAAAACCAAGAGCACGAACGCCCGAAGCCTCGATGACAATAAAGGAGATGAGGGCAAGTGCAATTGTCACGTTAAGGTCAGTATTCACGCTACGAAAGAGAGCTTCGCCATTATACGTAATACTCCCAACGCCAGGCAAGAACTCTGCCCAGTTTGACGCCCAAATAAAAAGGAACATTGTTGCCAAGAGAGGGAAATATGTCATTGCGAGTTTGCGGCTTTCTAATACCCCTTCCATAAAGCTAATAATGTATTCGAAGAGCATTTCAATGAAATTTTGCCCTTTCGTTGGATGTTTTGGATTGAGATTCCTACGGATGATGTAAGCAACGATAATAAGAAAGATCATCACGACCCAACTTGTAATAAGCGTATTGGTGATTGGGATACCCATAAACTCTCCTAACTGCTCAGGGGCAAGAGAAATATGTGGGCCTGCTGCATGTTCTGCAGCTTCTTGTGTATGTGATGTTTCTTCTGTCATGAAATAAATCTAGCAATTCATTAGACCCAACCTGAATGTGAAGAATCGTCTTCACTTTCTTCCTTTTTCTGTTTCTCATTTTTTCCCATTGTTTTCTTCTTTGCCACGTAAAATGCATCAGACTGTTTGATCACATGCGATACTTTTCGTACGGTCAGGATCGTCGCAACAAGGATTCCTAGGAAAGTCCCTATAATCAAAAATGAAAATCCTGTGTCAAAATTTTGATCAATCCAATAGCCACAGAATGCGCCAATAATAACGGGCGCAGCAAGAATAATACTCAACTCAAATGCATATCGTAGTAATGAAATTTCTTCTTGTGTATCGCGGCTCATAGATGAAATGATTGAGAACAAAACAGAGGTAGTATATCACTAGAATTCATCTCTGGCAAGAGGTAATAAAAAAGAAAAAAGAGCACAAAATGAAAAGCGCAAGATTTTATGATTTAAAATGAATAGAAATTCTGCGTATTTTGTGCTGTTATTTTTAATACCTCTTCGACTGATAATTTCTTAAGATCTGCAATGCGCTGTGCGACATATCGCACATAAAGAGGTTCATTACGCTTGCCACGATATGGCACTGGTGTAAGATATGGAGCATCTGTTTCAATGAATATACGTTCCAATGGGATCATTTTTATGACATTGCTCATCATATCATCGTTCTTCTTGCTAAATGTCACATTACCCGTAAATGAGAAGGCGACATTGCTAAGCACAAGGAACTTTTCTGTTACCGTTTGATTCCCCATGTAGCAATGCATCACAAACTGCACATCTGGATAACGTTTTATGATCTCAACACAATCAAAATAGGCATCACTCTCCTCAACAGCCTCTGGTCGACAATGCACAACCACTGGTAGATTATATTTCTGTGCCAAATCAATCTGAGCTACAAACCCTTCTGATTGCCACTTCTTTTGCACATCACTGACAATACCCTCGTCTGGCAAAAAATAATCAAGTCCAATCTCCCCAACCGCAACCACTTTTTCATTCTCATCGATCAACTCCTCAAGATCATAGATTGCTTCTTCGAGACGATCCCGCCGTACAACAGCAGCAACATCAGCACCCAAGTCTTCCGACCATTCATCACTACGCTTTGCGCCACCATTGAAAACATGCGGGTGAATCCCCACTGTCGCATAGATCTCATCATACTCCTGCGCAAGATCTACAGCATCTTGTGATTCTGCAACACTTGTACCAATTGTCACAATTTTCTCCACGCCGCCTGCAAAAGCACGTGCAATTACCTCTGCGCGATCTGTATCATATTTTTTGTCATGCAAATGTGCGTGTGCATCGATCATATCATAAATTATTATTTCAATTACATATCATTGTGCGTCCTTCTACACCAATACTTTAATGACTATTCCACCTTATCAAATCATTATCACTCCCACGTTTCGAAGTATAGGAGTACCCTATAAGGCTATCCATTGAAAAGATCTTTAATAATTTGCAGTTGACCATACGGACTCAATATTCGATCATAATACTTACTCGATTTCTTCTTTCCAGATTTTTTCACATGTCGTATGATTTGTTTCTTATACTGATCATTATCACCATAAAGCCACTGTGCAACTGACGAGATAGTACTCTCACCAACATGCAATTCATCCTGAATATCCTGATAGCTAGAGTCTTTGAGTAGTAACTTTGCGATTTGAATACGTCTTGCTAGCATGATCGCTTCACTTTGCGTCAAAAGACCCATCAGAAATCCTATTGTTTCTTTTTTTGAACGTAAATCTGTAACGATATCAAACATTTCCCCAATGATATACATCTTTTCTTCTTTGCTCAAGTTCTGCGATTGGACACGAGCCATAAATTTGTCCTTCTAAATGATTAGATAAATACTACTAGATACTCCCACGTTTCGAAGTATGGGAGTACTATACACTAAATATTTTAACACAAACATTCGGAAAAATGAATCTAAATAAATCTATCTGTATTCCCCATCTATATTGCATTCGTTACCACAACGACTAAAGCCAAAAAAGATTATTCTATACTAAATCTGCCATGTTGATCTCCTGTTCATACAATCCACTCTGTACAGAAAATAATAAACTAAAGATACAAAAAGTTATATTTAAATATAACTTTTTTAAACTCTCTGAAACAAGATCTCTTTCTTACGTGATTCAAGCTGCGCAATGATCTTTTCTGCTGTTTCTGGAAGGAATACCTCGATCAAGATTGCAATCATGTGGAGATCTTGAAGGAACCGTTCCATGATCTCAGTGAATTCTTTTTGCGAAATTTTATCTTCTTTCTTCTTCAATGTCCACGGCTGTTTTTCTTCCATCAATTTATTGGCACAATCAACGATCTTCCAGATCTTTGCAAGTGCTTTTTTCATTTCAAACATCTCAATATCCTTACTGAGAGATGAGGCTACATCCACAATAGGAGTTTCATAGGAGATATCGCCAGCAAGTGTCAAAATACGCGATGCGAGATTACCAAGCCCATTAGCGAGATCAGCATTGTACGCTGCATCCATCTTCTCCCATGAAATATCTGTATCTTCGCCGAAATTACCTTTTGTAAGTAGTATGTACCGCGTCCCATCGATGCCATAGCGATCCACCAATTCTGTTGGTGCGATCACATTACCAATCGATTTACTCATTTTTTGTCCATCAATAGAAACAAACCCATTTATAAAGATCTGTTTACTTGTTGGGAGGTCAGCTGCCAAAAGCATCGCCTGCCACATCGCACTTTGTTGGCGAAGATTATCTTTTCCCGCTATTTGAATAGCGTTTGGAGTATCTTTTGTTCCCCAATACTTCTGGAAATTTTCTTCGTCCTGAAACCACCCCAATGTCGAAATATAATTTGTCAGCGCATCAAACCATACATACATCACATGTGTATCATCACCTGGCACTCCTACACCCCACGGCATCTTTTCTTTGAGTCTTGAGATCGAAAAGTCTTGCAATCCACACTCCGTAAATGAACGAATCTCATTGAGTCTTTTTTGTGGTACAACAAATACTCGGTCCTGTTCGTAAAGAAAGAGAAGTTGTTTTTGAAATGCACTAAATTTGAAAAAATAGTTTTCTTCCTCGATCGTCTCCACATCTTTTCCTGGATGCATCGGACATTGTCCATGGTCAAGTTCTGAATCTGTTTTCTCCAACTCACAGCCAACACAATACTTCACTTTGTACTGCTTTTTATAAATAAATCCATTCGCATCAACACGTCGCCACAATTCTTGTGCAGCAGCCATATGATCCGCATCCGTAGTGCGGATGAAGTGTGTATAATCAATATTGAGAAGCTCTTTCATTCCACGAAAATGTTGTGCATTTTCATCCACATATTTCTGCACATCAATTCCCTCTTCCTGCGCCTTCTGCCAAATCTTGATCCCATGTTCATCTGTCCCTGTATTAAAAACTACTTCCTGTTCAGATATACGTGCAAAACGTGCACGGACATCTGCCAATACAAATTCGCTCGCATGCCCAATATGTGGTACAGCATTTACATACGGCAGCGTTGTTGTAATATAAAAATTCTTATTCATACATCAAAAGTATCATTTATTAGCAGAATTGACAATTGTCCTCATGTCCATTAAATCAAATCATTCATTCCGGACGAAATAGAAAGATCTTTATCAATGACAATAGATACACGCAGCATCAAAAATTCACATCGAAAATAATAATATTTTTTTCGATGTGAACCCTCTTTTATTTACCTCAATTAAGATCCGTTTTTTACACATTGACATTCTATGATATTCATGCTATTATAATGAGTCCAATGTAGGACAATTCTGGAGAAGAAAAAGTGGAAGATTACAAACATTTAGCGAAGAAGCAACCAAAGAGAAAAACTGAAAAGTTAGTCCTTTTTTCTCTTGGTGCTTTGATCCCTCTATGTGGATATCATATCTATGGGCTAGTGAGTATCTGGCTACAAAGTATCTATGCTTACATACAAAGTGAGCCTCTGGCGCCATTTGCAATTATTCTTATCACCATCACAGTCCTCACAATCGGTGGTGGTATCACCTGGGATTTCGCGCGGAATCATTTCCGCAAAAAAAGTAGAGGCATGGCTACCATGCAACAATAACAAACTCGCCTTTGACCACCTGAGGATTCGTTTCGAAATAGTCAATGACTGTTTCAACGGATCCTCTCTTAATTTCTTCGAACATTTTTGTAAGTTCTCGTCCAACAATAACCTGTGCATCAGGTTTTTTTTCTTGTAATAATTGAAGGTTTTTCACGACACGGTGCACACTATCATAGTAGATAACCGGTACGTCACTTGCTGCCACTTTTTCAAAAAAAGTTTTCCGCCCTTTTTTGTGCGGAGGATATGCAAGAAATG
>JAUVJK010000032.1 GCA_030592425.1 Candidatus Moraniibacteriota bacterium | reverse complement strand
TTCTTCGATACGGATGAATTGATCATGATCCTCATGTACCTCCATGCCAATATCCTCTCCAGCCTGCACACTCATGATCACGAGCTGAGACCGCTGGGTTGTAAAAAGCACCTTACGAAAAAGATCATTCTCCAATGAATCCTTCTCAATATTTGTGTGAAATCCACTCATATGATTGTTGTTAATTTATTATAGCTCTATTATATACTACCTCTACTTGAAAGGAAATATTTCAACAAAAAACAGCCTTCATGCTGTTGTATTCGATCACTATTCACTTTTTTAAGCAAGATAAAAGAGATTGGGTTTTGTGATAGTGTGTTGTGTAGATTTGGGTTGAAAAAGAAGAGAAGTGTTGTTGTTTGGTTTGGTAGAGTGGGGTGGTTGGTAGTTTTGGTGATGTGAGGGTAATGGTTGAGGTGTTGGGGGTGTTTTTGGGTGATGTTGGGATTTGGGGGGGAATGTTTTTAAGAGTTTTTGTTTTTGAGTTGTGGTGTTTTTTGATTGTTTTTGTTTGGTTTTGTTTTTTTGTGAAGTTGTGAGGGGGTTGCTTCTATGCTCTATAAACTATAGTACAGAAGTAACCTCCTCGTCTTCTCCAAACAACGAATCATGAACCATTTCTCAATAACTCTTATTTCTCTTCTTTTTTTAAATCTACTACTATCTCCAATCTCTTAACTAAAGTATAGAACATCTCTGTCAACGATGCAACCCTCTGCAACTACTACCCTGTGGATAACTTTTTTTATGCCTTGTTCGAGGCATCAATAGACTTATTGAAAAATATTTTTCTCTTCAAAACTCTTATGACATTTCCTTCAAAAAAACAGCTCATAAGAGCTGTTTTTTTGATCAGTGTAAGTGAGAAGTAATTAATTTTGTACTTCCTCTGGATCTGCCATCATTGCAGGATCCTCAAAACATCTTCCCATTTCTTCGTCCCATACGCCACCAGCACTTTTACATGTCTGGAAATAATCCGCATCAATAAGCGTACATGTCACAGGCTCTGCTGCGCCCTCTGCAAATGTCATCACACCACCCTTTGTTGTTGTAGCTGTAAAAGATGCATTATCATAGCTTGCGTTTTGACTTGACCCACTCAGTACTTGCACACCGCCTGTAGGCATCGTGATCCGCACCGTTGTTTCATCTGGACGACTGACAACGTATTCCTCACCATTACACGAATAGCTCTTTACACTTCGCACAAATGGCGCAGGTGTTGTATCTACACTTGTATCAGCAGCAAATTGCATACACTGTGGAGATTCCATCATCTCTGGCGCACACGCCTTACGTGTACATGCGAGTTCACCACCTTCTGATACCTGACAATTATTACAACCATCAAACCACACACTACAGCCAACTGGCACGAGATTGCCATCAGCATCAGTGATCGACGAATCTTCTTGACAGGTCATCGTTTCTCCGTCAATTTCAAATGTCGCCTCTGTCCCACGACTCCAAAATATCACATTACCATCAGAATATTGCTGTCCTGATGCTGCTGGCATTTCCGACAACACAAGAACGCGATCATCTTCAAAGTAAATGTATGCTTCTGGTGTATCAATCGCATAATCCACTTTCACTGTTTCATCTTCGCAAATATAAATCGTCGCATTCTCACTCGCTGCTGGTGGTACGTTCTCTGGTACATCATCTTTTTGACAGCCACACCCAGCAAGGGCAACTACTGCACCAAAGATCACAAATGTTTTTATCATATGATTTTGTTCATTAGTTATTTACAAAGATTACGAAGATCTAATCATCATCAGGTTCCTCACCACAGTAGAATTTGAGCTTCTTGGAAAAGTCAGAGTAACTATCCTGTGTCGTACAGTCACTACAGATACTTTGTGCGTACCGCGTGTAATAGTAACGATCTTTATCGATCTTTACTTTCACATGCACACTCTCGCCCGTACTATCTGGCTGTTCTGACTCATTCAATCGATCAGCACTACTAGAACTCTTTCCTACTTGGAGCCAGTATGATTTCGCACCAGTGACACCAGGGAATGTCAATTTGACATCATACCCTTTATCATCACGTTTGCTACACGATGCAATAACAGGCGCTTGACTTGGTGCGTCAAGATCCATATCTGTATTGATCTTGAGTGTAATGCCAGTTGCAGGCGCAGCTGTAGAGTGTTGTTTTGATGTTGCAATGTCATTGTTATCACGTTTAAGCGTTGCGCGGAAATCATATGGCACGCCATTTTTTGCACCTTTGTATTCCCAATTTCGCTTGCTCTCCGCTGGGAAACTATCAACTTTGAAAAATCCGCCAGCACCATTCTCACGCGCCTCGACGACGACCTCACTATCGCTTTTGTAGCTCCCATTGAGCTCTACTGTACCACTGACACCAACCGCTTCCGGCTCTTCAGGTGTAGATGAGGCTGACGACGTGATCGCAAGTGCGACATTCCCTTGCGGTACAGACGCCTTCACGTTATGTGATGAACTGATATAGTTCCCCGACGCATCATAGAGTTCTGCTTGCACCAAGTACTCTACTTGTGACAAAGCTCGGTCCCATTCCCATGACGTATTTGCTTTTGCTATAATCCCTGTTACTACTGGCGTAAACTTTGGATCGACCACTTCTTCAGAACTAATTTGTGATTCATCTCGTGCTGGTGCAGTAAAAACACTGATCGTTGCACCTGTAGGGATATATCCTGACACCGCTGTTGTACCCGCAATTGTCTTGTTGCCAGATGATGAAATGCTCGCATCTGGAAGATTTGTCCAGTTCACTGTCAGAACCAATTCAACACTACTTGATGGTGCTGTCACTGTAACGATCGGTGATGATGTCACTTCTACATCATCGATCATCAGTGTCGCTTTCACGTCATATGCCCTGTCATCCGTTGCACCGTCCCATGCCCATTGCGCGCCATCTCGCAATTCTGGCTGAGCAGAAAGATCAACTAGTGTAAAAACACCACCTACAGCATGTTCACGTACCGCGATCACGATCTCGCCATTATCATTTGGCTCTGGTGCAAGACCATCAAATGTGACAATGCCGCTCACATTTCCACTATCATGATGTGGCGTCGATTCACTCGTTTTGTCTTCATTATGATCTCCTCCAAAAAGGATCCATGCCGCACCAAATGCGATCACTGCAGCAATGACAACATACATGATCGTTTTTTTATTATTTTCTTTCTCTGTGTCCTCCCGCGTTATACTGTTATTATATTCGCTCATAGAATATTTTATGAATTTCTATATATTTACAATTTATCTCTTCCCACAGTATAGCACCAGAAAAATGCACCAGCAACTACCGAAACATGTGATTTGTGTCATAATTTTGCCTTGCTCACTACGTATTTTTGCGCTATGTTTAACTAATAACATGCATTTATCACTAAATTATCACATCTATGCTCTCTGAAATTATTACTGATCTCTCATGGGTCTTTACGATCCTCTTCTATATTTACATGATCAGTATCATTGTTTTTATCATCATGGAAAATCGTGATGCACAATCCACTTTTTCATGGATCCTGATCTTTGTTCTCGTACCACTTTTCGGTCTTTTGATCTATATCTTCTTTGGTCGCAACTGGCGCTTGCACTCGCGCAAAAAGAAGGTTTTCAAAGAAGGTCTCTATGATGAACTCGAGAAAACACTGACGCCAATTCTTGATAAAGAGACAAGTGTTATTACGCAACTGAAAGAAGACCGCATGTCCAACCACAAAAAGCTCATCGATACTCTTCATGGTTTTGAGGAGGCGAGTTTTACACAACACAATAAGCTCAAGATTCTTCAAAATGGTAGTACAAAATTCCCAGCACTTGAAGAAGATCTCAAAAAAGCAGAGAAGTTTATCCACATGGAGTACTTCATCTGGCGTGATGATATTCTTACCAATAAGATCAAGGATATCCTTGTTGACCGCGTAAAACACGGCGTCAAAGTGCGTATCATGTTTGACCCTGCTGGCAGTAGTCTCATGCTGATCAAAGGCAGAGCTTATCTCAAAGAACTGCGCGCCGCAGGCATCGAGATCCTTCCGTTTTTCAATTCTATGGCACGCTCCAAATTTACCGCACTAAACAATATCAATCACCACAAGATCGTCGTGATCGATGGACAGATCGCTTATACTGGCGGTATGAACATGGGACAAGAATACATCGATGGGAAACCAATGTATGCATCGTGGCGCGATACGCATATCCGTATTGAAGGCGAAGCCGTACATTCTCTCCACGTACTTTTCGTCTATAACTGGAAAGCGATCACGGGCGAATCTCTTTTTGACAAACAATATTTCACTGCAAAAGAAAATGTTACAGACGATCTTCCGATACAGATCCTTGCTTCTGGGCCAGATTCAAGTGAATCAACGATCCGACAGTTATTCTTCTCGATGATCATGACAGCACAGAAGAAAGTTTATATTCAATCCCCGTACTTTGTCCCCGATGCAACGATTTTTGAAGCACTTAAACTTTCTGCCCTCTCTGGTGTGGATACACGCGTCATGGTCACTGGCGTACCAGACAAAAAAGTTGCTTATTGGGCCGCTTATTCCTTTTTTGAAGAACTCCTGCAAGCAGGTGTAAAGATCTATCACTACAACGCAGGATTTATTCATTCCAAAACGATCTCTGTCGATGAAACATTTTGTACGATCGGTACGACAAATCTCGACCTCCGTAGCTTCACAACATCCCACGAAGTCAATACCGTCATCTTTGATGCAGACACGACCAAGGAACTCGAACATGACTTTCTCAATGATCTAAAGAACTGCACAGAACTCACCCTCAAAGAGTGCAAGAATATCAAACCAATAATCAAATTCCGCAATTCCCTCTGCCGATTACTCGCACCGCTTTTGTAAAATATGTATCAACAGATAAAAAACCACTCTCCTAAATAATAGAAGGTGGTTTTTTCATCAACAAATTTTCTTCACAGTTAGTTATTTCACTACATTGTATCCTCTGGAAATTCTGTTTGATCAACGATATTGAGAACCTTGCGCATTGTTTTACGTGAAAACCAAAAAAAGAGAAAATGATCAAGCCAAAGATCATAATGCGTCTCACCTGGCAAATGCGTGTAACCAAAAGGAACGATTGGATCGATATAGGAGCCAAAAGTGATCTTTTGAATCTTTGAATCATCAATCACTTTATAACCAATCATTTCCATGCGCTTTTTCATACCAAAGTAAAGCATATTATTTGGACTGGCGATCGTCACGATCCTTACGACATCATGTTGTTTTGCAGTATTGATTGCTGCGCCCGAGATAATACCACCATAAGAATATCCTATCAAGATCGTCTCTCGTTCATCCTCGATCAAATCACGCAGAGTATCTGTTAATTCCTGGATCTTTTTTTTGCTCCAGTACGTATAAAACTTACCGAGAACGACAATATCATAGTCAGGATAATGCTTTTCCAATTCTTCCTGCCAAAAACGTAATACAAAATATGGTGATGTCAGCCCTGATGTAAATATGATCCTTTTTTTCATTTTCCCGCACATTAACAGTTAAAACTCTCTCGCTTTTCTATTTTAGCATCGTTTTGGTCATTTTCCAAAAGGAAAATATTAGATTTTCTCAATTTTTAGTTGCACAAACACCTCTTTTTTCTTATGCTAAAGAAGTAGACCACTATCGGTATTTTTAATAACAACACCATTACTATGACATTTTATGCTTCTTTCACTCTCTTACGCAAAGCCTATAAAGAGAATTTCAACAATCTTTTTATCTACCATTTAATCTATCTCGCGATCTTTGCAATCCTTGTTTTCCCTTTTGTGATATTCCTTATCAATCAGCTTCTCGCACACACTGGCACGACTGTGATCGAAAACTTCTCAATCGCTTCTTATCTCCTCTCTCCAGCGGGCATCATCACAATCCTGATCATCCTTCTTGGCACAGCTTTCTTTGTCACATTCACACATTACTCTACAGCCATTGCTACCAGTAGTCGTCCGCTCAAAGATCTCTCACCAAAAGTAGTTATGAAAGAGATCTATCATCATTTTTTCGCGCTTTCTCTGATCGGATTCATCTATACACTGATCTATATTGGACTTGCATTAGGCGGTCTGCTAAGCGTCCTCATTGTCCTTATTTTCTTCTCTGAACATTCCCTCCAAACACTACTCGGAGCAACAACCCTTACAAGTACAGTCATTTTTCTCGGCACAATCACTCTATTTTTTCTCTCGCTCTATTTTTTTATCCGCTTTTCGCTTATCTTCCACGTCTTTGCGCTCGGTAAACCTTCCGTCACATATGCACTTAAAAAAAGCTCTCTCCTCATCAAAAATTCCTATCATACGACACTTAAATTGTATTTCTTGACATTCATGATCATTGTCATCGTCCTCATCATTACAGTAATTCTCACATCTGGACTAATTCTCATGCTTGCGATCCTCGATCATTTTCCCAACCTTCCAGCAATGATCAAAATTCTTTATACAATTTTACTTCTTACAACATCATCTCTCATATGGTTCGTTTTTGCCTTTTTTGCAAATTCTTTCTGGATGATCACAGCGAGGAGTGTTTATCATAGACAAAAACTGCGCCAAGAAAATATCAATCCTTACCCTCTTTCTTCTAAGCACATTCCTTTTAGTAGTATCTACTTGTATATATCGATCGGAGTCCTCATCATTGGCTTTGCGATAACTTTTTCCCTCTTCATGCCATTTCTCCAACGAGAACTTAGTGACGAAGAAAAACAAGTTATGATCACAGCACATCGCGGAAGCTCTCTGCGTGCACCAGAGAACACAATGAGTGCAGTCAATTTAGCAATTACTGAAAGTGCAGATATGGTCGAGATCGATGTTCTCCATACAAAAGATGGCGTTGTTGTCGTATCACACGATAACAATTTACAGCGTATGGCAGGCATTGATCAAAAGATCTCCGATATGACCTATGAAGAACTACAAAACGCTGATGTCGGAAAGATCTTTTCACCTGAATTTGAAGGTGAACATGTACCAAAACTCGCTGATGTTATCGAAGTGATCATTGCAAATGATCGTCGCCTTAATATTGAGATCAAAGAATATGGACAAGAAACGATCGAGGAAAAGGTTGTAAAAATCATTCGTGAAACAGACTGTTCTAATAATTGTTTCGTTACATCACTTGATTATCAAACACTACAAAATATACGTGCAATCGACCCTCGCATCCCCATCGGCATTGCTATCTCTATTGCAATTGGTGACACACATGGTTTTGATGTTAATTTTTATAGTGCTGCTGATGGCCTCGCAACGAATAAGTTCATCACAGAGGAAAAAAAACGTGGTCGCGATGTCATGATCTGGACACTCAACGATAAAGATGTGATCAAAGCAGCTGTCGCACGTGGCGCAAACAACATCATTACCGATGACCCGATCATTGCACAAGAAGCTCTCCGCGAATACAAAGAACTCTCCCTTATTACGCGATTCATTCTTTCTCTCCAATAAATTCGGTATCTATTATTTTTTCCCTGCCTCGCCAACCGTCCTTTCATATTTCTTATTTCTTATTTCTTATTTCTTTCAGCCAAAGGCTGACCACCCATCGAGTGGAATTCCTCTTTCTAAATTCTTAATTCTTCTCTGTTCTCTGTTCTCTTGCTTTTGTGCTATAATAAAAATATCTAAATGTTAAAAATATAAATTATGCCAACGAAAAAAAAGACAGAGATTGAAACCCTTCCTGACGAAGAACAAGGTAGCGATTGGAAAGCAATTCTCTTACCGATCGTGACGACACTCTTCCAACAATATTCAACGATCATCGCAGAAGGGATTCATGAAAAAGTCGATCAACTCCTCACAGAGGCCACAAAACGACTGATTATTTCACTCCTGATGCTCATCGGTGCTATCTTTGCGCTCGTTGGCGTTGCTTACCTCATCAATGAGATCTTTAATACAGAACCATCCACGGGATTCCTCGTTGTTGGTGGCGCCGTCCTCATCATTGGACTTCTCATGAACTATGCTCACAAAAAATAGTAAAATTCACACATACATTACACTTAAAAAGAAATCCCTTGATCACATATTCACTTTCACTACCAATCATGACTAATGCATAATTTATAATCATAAATCCGATGTGGTTTATGGTTGACAATTTTTATTATTAGTTTAAAATACAAGTATACATAATCATTAAAATAAAAATGTATGGCAACAAAGAAAAAGAAGTCTACTAAAAAATCAACAACAACTGCAAAGAAAGCTGCAACAACAAAAAAGAAAGCAGTAGCAGAGACAAAAAAAGCAAAAGCAGTAGCTAAAAAAGAAACAGCACGCGTAAAAAAAGAACTCAAAAAAGCTGATAAAAAAGCAACGGCGTATATCAAGAAGAATCCAAAAAAAGCAGCTGGTATTTCAGCAGCAATTGGTGCAGCAGTTGCAGCAGCAATCGCAGGTGGCGCAGTAGTAGCTTCAAAGAGAAAGAAGAAGAAATAAAATTCTCTTCAATTCATCTCAAAAAAAACACCCACTGCACAGTGTGGTGTTTTTTATTTATAGTAATGAAATATTATACTCTCGCATTTTTCCTTCCCATATTTCGGCAGAAGGACTATAATGGAGATATTAAATCATTAATACCAATGACATGGCAACAAAGAAAAAAACAATACTCAAAAAAACACAAGAACTCGGTGCAAAAGAATCTGCGAAAGTAAAGAAAGAGCTTACAAAGGCAGATAAAAAAGCAACGGCATACATCAAGAAGAACCCAAAGAAAGCAGCTGGTATGGCAGCAGCTATTGGCGCAGCAATAGGCGCAGCAATCGCCGGCACAGCTGTTGCAAGATCAAAAAAGAAAAAATAATATTATATCCTATAGAACGAAAAACACTAGCAATATTAACTAGTGTTTTTTAATGACCCAATTAATCACATGATTAATTGGGTCATTCTTTTTGTATGTTATAAATATTCTCTTCTTTAAATTTTTCAACTATTGGGCACATAGAGTCAAATACTCTCAACCTTGCAATTTTCCATATCAATGGAAATTCCATGTAAGTATTCACTTTTTCTGATTAAGATTTGGAATAGAATTTACAAACTAAAATGAAAAAGATCTCACATTACCTTTTTGAGATACATTTCCCTGCCTATTGGTAGGCAGGGATTCCCTTACGTTATAGATAACAAAAAATACCTATTTAAATAGGTATTTTTTTGTTACATGTAGCCCGTAGGGGAATCCCATCCGGAGGATGATCAGCCTTCGGGTGAAGAATCTGAGGCAATTTTTTGTTTAAACAAAATTATCAGCCTTCGGCTGGCTAACTTTAGAATATGTACCGCCAAGGGGAATCGAACCCCTGTTTCCAGAATGAGAATCTGACGTCCTAACCCCTAGACGATGG
>JAUVJK010000073.1 GCA_030592425.1 Candidatus Moraniibacteriota bacterium | reverse complement strand
GCTTGAGATCTCACATGTTCCTGTGAATGCAAAAAGTTTGACTTTGATCGTTGATGACCCCGATTCTCTAGGTGACACATGGGTGCATTGGATCCTATGGAACATTGTACCGACAACAACGCAGATCGCACACGATCATCTTCCATCGGGCGCCTCGATTGGTATGAACGACTTTGGTATCACGGATTATGGCGGTCCTTGTCCAGCAAACGGAAAGCATCACTATTTTTTTAAGCTGTATGCACTAGACTGCACATTTGATCTTGCAGAAGGAGCATCGAAGGATGACGTAGAAAAAGTAATGGAAGAACATATTATAGAAAAAGTTGAATTGATAGGTCTTTATGAACAAAACTAAAAGTTATACTTAATGACCCATTTAATGACCACTTTAAATATATATTTAATTTGGTGATTAATACTATGCTTTATCTATGATCACAAATACTGACGAATTGAAAGAGAATATTGAGCGCGATGGGGGTGCTATTTTTGCTTTGGATAAGTCAAAAGGTATTTCATCGCAAAGAGCGGTGCAGAAAGTAAAATATTGGGCGCGTGATCTTACGGATAATAAAAAAATAAAGGTGGGGCATGGTGGCACGCTTGATCCTCTTGCAACTGGTGTGCTCATAATTGCAATTGGGCGCGCTTTCACAAAACAGATCGATACGTATGTTGCAGCAGAAAAAGAATATGTTGCTTCTATAAAATTTGGTGAAACAAGTACAACTGATGATGCAGAAGGAGAGAAAGCTATTGTTCACGTAGAAACTATTCCAGTTCGTGATGCTGTGGAAAGTGTAACTGAAGAATTTATTGGAGACATCAAACAAATACCACCAGCCTATAGTGCTATTAAGATCAACGGTCAAGAAGCTTATAAACGTATGCGGCGTGGAGAAGAAGTTGTTATGAAGTCACGACGGGTACACATCGAAGTCATTGACATTCTTTCTTATGATTATCCCGTATTAAAAATACGTATTGTGTGTGGCAAGGGAACATATATTCGTTCCTTGGTGCGTGACATTGGTAAGCGGCTGGGAACAGGGGCATATATGAGCGATTTAGTACGTACACGTGTCGGTGTATTTACTGCGCAGAAGTGCTTTCCTCTCACCGCATTTGAAAGAATTATAAAATAAAATCCCCTTAGAGTGTTTTGTAAGGGGAAATTCCTAAATTATTACTATTCGAGAAATTGTTTTGCATGACGTTCGAGAGCGTCTGCTTGCAAAAAATCATTTTCATTCAGATCATGTATCTTTAAATCGATATCTATCATCTGATCACATTGAGGATGAGACATGTATGTTCGTAGACAATTGTTATAGAGTTTTGAGAAATAATGTGACCGTGCAATGACATGATCTCGTGTAGTGACTGCACATTGCATTAGTGCTTCACCATAGCCTCTGATGAGAAAAAGGGGGATAAGGTCACTATTGGTCTTATGATCAAGAATTGAACGAAGTATTTCTTCAAAGAGTTGTGAATTTTTACACACAAGTTTCTTTGATGTCCCCGTATACCAATACTTTCTTTCATCGCGATCAATGATCGTAATGCCGATACATATTGCATTGATATATTCTGTATCATCTGTGAACATAGTATCTTCTGGCTGTAGTGAGAGAATATAGTCATCAAAGAGTGATACATGGAGACGATCTGTTGAATTATCATCACCCCATGCGGTGAAAGATAGGACGAGAAGGATGAGAACTACAACTGTTTTCATGACATACTCCATTTGATGGAATAAAACTTTTTGGGTGAATGGTATAGATCAGGGTGTAATATTGAGAAGTTTTTGAGCGTCTAATCTCAGTTTTTGCGCTTTTTTCATGTCTTGTCCATAGGATTTGACTGCTGTTATAAGCTTATCAGTCTTTGAATCGCGTAGACTTGTGCAAGCATGATTTTCTAGGCATTGATCAAATTTATATTCAAAGTACATTGATCGTTTTTCGGCGAGGTTTTCTATAGCAATAGAACATTGTTTCATTAAATGACCAACTTTATGCACTTGTTCAAATGAGACTCTTTGGCTACTGTTCTTAACATACCTTTTGTGAACTTGATCAAGATGAAGGATGGCATTCTTTAGATTGTTACAAATGTCAGTTTCCTTTGATACAGCTTGTTGATAAAGGATGATAGCGATACTATTGATAGCTTCATTAAGATAGATACATTCAATGTCCCTGTGCTTACTGTCGAGTATATTGTACTTGATACCACAAGTAAATCCTACCTCCGTAACATCGTTGGTGGAATAAAATATTCTTTCAGCAAAGAGAGATTTAAAAATGAAAAAAGAAAGGAATAAGATCAATATTTTCATAATAGTCTCCAGTGAAATAAACTATACATTTGACTATCCTCAAATTAAAGTTTTTAAGGAGCAATTTCAATAAATATTTTACTTACTGAATATCACAGTCTAGCATAGGATATTTTTTGTGTATAGAGTAGCACTGAGTTTCATAAGAAAAATCCCCATCGCATCAGATGATGCGCACGGGGATATTGTGTAGTTTATAAAATATAGATTATAGATCTTCTGCGATGCGGAGTTTTTCGCCAGCATTGAGTAATTCACTTGATACTTTTCTCAACGTATTTGTTACAAAAGTCTGGCATTTTGCTCTCGCGACAAATTCATGACAAAGTGTCTTTTTTTCAATCCTGAGATCCTCGATCTTTTTTCTGAAAATTTTAATTTCAACACCGCATCGTGTTTGAGCTATCTTATTACGTGATAGTGCATTGCACCAATGATGTGTTTGGATTAACTGCTGCCAAACCTTTGTCACTTTTGGTGCTGGCGCATTTGTAGCCTGTTGTCTATACGCAGCAATTGTCGGAGAATGACTCCATATGAATGACGTCTGATTCATACTTGCTTGTGCGCAGAAGGGTAGTAATAGTGCAAGGAACATTATACTGATCTTCATGGTAAGACTCCATTTTTATGTAAGTGGAAAATGATCTTATTCCATATTTGTAAAGAACTATAATCCTTTATTCTCATACTCTAGTACAGAGTAATAATGGCGTCAATAATTTGTTGTGACACATAGTCTGAATATAAAAAAAGTCGTATTACACGTGTTATGCGTTATACGACTAATGGTGATGATGTATTTCTTCTCCTATGACTTGTCCTGAGAGAATCTCATTGACGATTTCATATGTGCTCCAGAAGAGCCAGAATGAAACAAGTGTGTTCATGATCACTCTAATTGTTAGAGCAGAAAGCACAATAATGATCAGAAACCTGTACATGTGAATGCGTGGGAATCATTTCACCCTCCTTTATTTAGTGTGGTGATATGAGCACAATCTTTCTTGAAGTCATATCAATGGAAAACAATGAACACCATGGTGGAATAGCATTTATGTGTTTACCCCGATTAGTAAAGAAGCGCGCAATCTTCTTTAATTCTGATAGATTACCAATTAAAATAATTCGTTCATTATTTGATCTCTCAATCTCGGATCGCAGTTTTTGGTAAAGACGCTCTTCATAAGCGCTGAGTGCAGTATTGAGAGCATTTGCAAAAGTGCCAACCTGAATACAATCATTTGAGTTTATGCAGAATTGTTGTAATGAAATATTTTGTGCTCCTCGTCTAGATGCTTCTTGTGAGAATAAAGTGCTTTTGCGATTAGCACTGACCTTAATTGCTAATGAGCCCTCACAGAATGTTTGTAGTTTGCGTGGAAAAAATGATTCTTTTCCTGATGAGAGAAAATAAATTACTGATAACATAGATCACCTCCAGGTGTTTTTTGTAATAGATAATGTAAATGAACAAAGGATGAATATAACATAAAAAT
>JAUVJK010000013.1 GCA_030592425.1 Candidatus Moraniibacteriota bacterium | reverse complement strand
TCCTGCGCTTTTGAAGTTTTTCATGATTTACCTCCCAAAAATTACGTTTTAGGTACTCTGTCTACATGATAGCACATTTTTGCTATTTTGTCAATAGCATAAAACCACACAATTCTTGTTAAATTATTTTTAGACACTTCTCTTCTTAGACATAATCTTTCTTATTGCACTTCATTCTTCAACACATTAATTATCTTCCCTACTAAGTATAATGATCCTGTTACAAGAATCTTTTTATTGTCTTGTTTTTGTGCCTTTTTTAGCGCAATTTCAACTTTTGATGCTATGATGAGGTCTGCGTAACCAATCTTCCTCGCTTTTTTTGTCAGTATTTCTACATTTATTGAACTCGATTGATAATCTTGTTCGCTATTGCCAAATTGTGTGATGATCATTTGGTCTGTGATCGGCGCGAGAAGTGTAAGCATCGCGCCATAATCCTTCTTTTCCTTCGCTGCAAAGATAACCGTACATTTTTCATGTGGATACAATTTCATGAATGACTCAACTAAAGCTGTCATTTTTTGTGGATTGTGTGCACCATCAAGAATAATAGTCTTCTCTTCTCTTTTACGGATATCAAATCGACCAGGAAAGATCTCTTTCGACAATGCCTTATTTTTATCACACAAAACAAACTGATCTCTGTGTGATAGTGCCTCAGCAACATCAATTGCAAGAGCCGTATTATATGTCTGACAAAGACCAATTTGATTGATTTTGATCTTTTCCATTTTTCCTTTCCTCTTCCATATGAACTGCGTTCCTTTCTCGGTTAAGTCAATCTTTGTAATATCATTCTTTCTTAAAAGAGTCAGACCTGCATTAGCAGAAAGAGCTTTACCTCGTACAACATCCCGTGCAATTGCATTTTGTGGTGCCATAAAAACAAGATTGTTCTCATGAATAATTCCTGCCTTTTCTGCAGCGATCAGATCAAGTGTTTCACCGAGTATCTTTGTATGATCAAATCCAATTGGCGTGATAACGACAATTTTGTCAGATCGTTGCGCAATATTCGTCGCGTCACAACGCCCACCAATTCCTGTTTCCATGACAGTATAGTAACAATCTTCCTCTACAAAAATATGATAAGCAAGTACCGTAAGGATCTCAAAATATGATGGCATACCTCGCTCTGTATCACGCAATGATTCCGCTGCACACTTGATCTCTGCAAAATACTGCAAAAACTTTTCCTCTGAGATCATTTCACCATCGATCATAAAACGCTCTCGTACAGAGATGAGATGTGGCGATGTAAAAAGACCTGCTTTCTTACCAGAAGCTGTGAGAAGTGTCGCGATCATAAAAGCCGTTGAACCCTTCCCTGAGGTGCCGGCAATATGCACAACTTTACATTTCTCTTGTGGATTACCGAGAACTTCTGCCAATATTCTTGTCCGCACCAAAAAATCTTCCTCAGAAAAAGAAATGTCCTGCGCATGCGGGATACGCTGTGCAAGATACGTCTCGACATCCATCATTGTAAGTGCATCATTTGTCACCTTTTTTATGATAATATTCAAGCTGTGCTATGTAAGAAACTATACACGAGACACTACAAAAGAGAAAGAACTTGGCGTTATACTGCTATCATGACAAATTACGACAGGCTCTCTGTAATTGACGCAATTTTCCTATCATGCAATAATCATCACACCAATCAACCCTGTTCCTTAGGAGAATAAAATGCAGGTCAAAATAGAAACAATTAAGGTTCGTCCCACTTCTTTAGATGAAGTCAAAGAAGGCAATATCTTTTGCCGTACTAATCCCACCGATCCTAACACATACATCCAAGAAAGTCTTGATCTATGGTATGTTGTTGGCAAACAAAATATTCTACCAAAGCTACATGAAGGAAAAAAATATATTGTCAGCGTAGATGGAAAGATATTCTTGCAACGAGACCTCGATATATCAGTGTTCATCCTCATCACAGCAACACTCAACAGCCAACTTATATCTGAAACGAAGATATTGAAACAAATTAGCACTGGCACTCGATTCATTTTTGGTGGAAAAGATTACTTCATTGTCGACCTCCCACAAACGTCAAAAAAAGTTGCTGATAGTACTGCGATTTTCTGCGCGGAAACAGGAGAGATAATTACTCCAGATAATGATCGTCTCGCTTCACTTCGCAGCGATTACACAATCACAATTACTACATAGTCTAAAAATCCCTAATGCCACTCATTTATTAACTGAGATGGCATTTTTTCTTGTACTTGATCAATTGATGTTTTTTACTAGCTGTGTTACCATTGGCGAGTCCTAAAACCCGTACCTTGGAGAATATACGTGCAAAAAAACCCACCCATTAAATATAGTGAATGCCAGCTTGGCGATGTGCCCTTTGGGAAATTCTTTTCCCTTACGAAGCCGACAGAAAAACTCACCTTCACAGGCAAAGATACTGACATCTGGTTCAGAGGAAAGCCAAGTGATCTAATGCCTGTAACAGAACCTCATTATAGCCAATGTGTTCGCATAGATGGAAAAACGCTTCAAGAGCCATACTCTGATTTACGAGTATTTCTCTTGTCCAATATTCTGTGTAATACGCATTGTCGATTCCCTGTTGAAAAAAATATTGCAGATATCGAAGAGAATGAGTGCATCATACAAGAGGACTCTTGTTGGATCATTATCAAAGATGCGCCAACCTGCTCTCGCTACAGTGGTAAGATCATTTTCAATCCACCAACAGGACGTTTTCGTCACATCACAAGAAATTGCATCGTACAAAGCACAGTAATCTCACGTGCCTCAACACAACAATACTAAATCGTTCAAAAACTCTGCGTCACTGATCTAAGTGGCGCTTTTTTATTTTTCAAATTGTGCACCAAAAAGAACCGCCGAAGCACTCGTTGCGAGATTGAAACTAGAAACATTTTTTTGCATTGGGATCGCGATCACATGGTCAGACCTTTTTTTTAATTCCTCTGTAATCCCATAACGCTCTGTCCCAAAAACCAAAATTGCATTCTTTGGTACATTTGTACTATACATATCAGTTCCATCAGCATTGCAGGAGATGATATGTCGTTCAAAAGCGATTTCTTCAATGCTATCCACATGACACACAGGCAGCGCCCAATGAAGACCAGCTGCACTGCGAATACAATCTGCATGCCATGGATTGATACTACCACTGACAACAACTGCTGCAGCACCGTATCCTGCGGCGACGCGCACAACGGCCCCGACATTTTGTGTATCATGCGGCTCTTCCAAGAAAATAATTGGTTTTTCTTGATCCGGCAGTTCCTTCACGCAATCATCTTTGCTCTTTTTTGCACGTGCAACAATACCTGTACGAGATGCTTTTGGTGCAAGTGCCTCGAAAAGACTCGTATCAATCTCCGTCGCCATCTGATCGATTGCTTCCGCCTCACGTCGCGATGCGATCTTTTCCGCAAGATCAATAACCATTGCCTTATCAGAAACAAAAACATCTTGAAAGGCTGCACCAAACCGCAGTGCATGTTTGAACGCATGTACACCTTCCACTACAATGGTATCATCATCACCCTTTCGTGCGCTACGAAATTCTTCAATTGTCTTTTGACGCTCCATATGTGAATATTTTTAATTAGTTATCACTATTCTCTCTTTAAGTATTTATAAATATACATTCAACATTTTATCTCATTGACCTTTATTCCTCTTATCTCCTATGATATAATAACCATTCGATTAGACAAGTACTTGCTAATTACTTAATCAGAAATACTATGAAACGCTATTGTTATTTTAACGGAAAGATTCGTGAACTCAAAAATGCAAAGATCGACCCCTATGATATCGGCATTCTTCGTGGTTATGCTGTCTTCGATTTCCTTACAACACAAAATGATAAACCATTCCTTTGGCGCGACCATTTTCGTCGTTTTAAACGCTCTGCACGCGAACTACGACTTACAATGCCTATTGCAGAGAAGGAGTTCGAGGAGATCATTCTCAAACTTGTCAAAAAACATCACTACAAAAATAATATTATACGGTCCGTCCTTACTGGCGGCGTTAGCAGCAATGGCTTTATTCCCGATGGAAAACCCGTTCTCTATATCTTGATCGAAAAAGCATGGTCACTTCCCCGCGCCTACTACAATAATGGCGTGCCACTGATCTCAATTGAATATCAACGTACGATGCCTCTGATCAAAACATCAAATTACATCGAGGCACTCCGTCACAATCATCTCCGACATAAAGCACAAGCACTAGAGATTCTTTACACAAGTAAAGGGAAAGCTCTTGAATGCGCTTCCAGTAATTTCTTTATTGTTAAAAATAATAAGATCATCACACCAAAAGATGATGTTCTACTTGGCATCACACGCAAACTTGTCCTTCATCTCGCAAAGAAGCATTATCAGATCATTGAGAGACCAATTCGTTTGCGTGAACTGCAAACTGCTGATGAAGCATTCATCACTGCCTCTGGAAAACATATGGTTCCTGTTACAAAAATCGACAAAAAATTGATTAGTGATGGAAAAGTAGGATCTGTCAGTATCCACATTATGAAACTCTATAAAGAATTCGCAAAAAAATACTAACACTACTATCAACACAACTATGAAAATTGCTCTGACCTCAGATATTCACGACCATATGGATAATCTCACATGGGCGCTTGAGCATATCAGACAGTCTGCTTTTGCATGGGTGATATCGTCTCTCCATACGCCGTAGAACGACTCAGCATACTTCCTATATCAGTCTTCAGTGTTTTTGGTAATAATGATGGTAACCAAGCGCAGATCATGCGTGTCGCTCAACGAGAGAACAGTAACATCTCTTTTTCTCAACATGACTTTGGTGAGATTGAATGTGAAAGTAAAACATATTTCCTCACACATTACCCTGAGATTGCAGATCTTGCGGCACTCAGTGGAAAATACAGTGCAGTCTTTTATGGTCATACCCATGAAATGCACGATGGGAAGATTGAAGATACACCAATCATCAATCCAGAGAAGCTCGCATCGTATCCATCCAATACGATCTCGATTGCCTATTACAACTTTTATTATTAAAGATTAACACTTAGATCCATTTTTTTAGATCATTGCATATTCACATCATTCCTGTATAGTTATGAATCAGTTCATTTCACAACAGGAGATATCCATCAGTGCAACATCTATCAAGAAAATTATTACGAGTAGTTCTCAAATCAGTTGTCAGTATTATCCTTTTCGCTGCAATTTTTGTACCATTTTCACTGCCTATTTTTAGCATGGCATTACTTGGAAGCGCACTTCTCATTCAGGTCATTGCCATCGCACTAGATCTCATTGGTCTTCCACAGAAAGCAACTTTAACTAGGTATTGGCGCAGTAAAATACTTGCACCGATATGGTCACGACTCATTCTTTTTCTTCACCACTATAACCTACAACACACGATCATTAGTACTTATCTTTACATAAAAGCAGTAAACTTTTACTTCACAAAAGGAAATTCAAAAACCATCTCTCCAAAGGATTGACGGTTTTTTCTATGGATAGACCACTTAAATACTATTTACCACATGCGCAGTCACTATCACAGCAACCACCTTCTTTTTCATCACCAAAATTCATAAAAGTAATATTAGATTATTTACCAATATTATTATAGCATAATTCTTATTGGAAAAGCGTCCCAACAAAGTAAGCAATACCGCCAGCAACACTTCCCAGTCCTACTATTTCAAGAATAGATATATATGCCTTTTCCTGTGTGATCCGTGCACGGAAAAATCCAAGTATCGCGAGTGCTACAGCGCCAGCAAAACAAGCGCTCACAAATTGATTGAAAGCATTTGATCCAAAGATGTATGGTAGTAATGGAATTAAGCCAAACGTAACAAAAGAAAGAAATGTTATGAGTGCACCTCGTGACGGTTTTTCATCAGGGCGTGGTTGCTGAAGTTCATAGCGCATCATAAAATCAGCCCAGAATTTTGGATTTTTTTTGTAAATATCTGCAAGTTGTCGCGCATCATCCTCACCAAATCCATGGTCCATCAATATATCCACGGATTCATCATATTCATATTGTTCATTTGTCCGGATCTCATAGGATTCTTTTGCATGATCTTTTTCAAAAAGTTTCTTTTCTGCTCGTGAAGATAAGAAATCACTCACACCCATCGAAAATCCATCTGCAAAGAGATTTGCCAAACCAAAAAGCAAAACAACCGTTGTCGGAATTGCCATATTACTCCCCATCGTCATTGCACCCGTGAAACCAGCGACAACAGCAAATGTCGTAATGATCCCATCAATCCCACCATAAACGATCTCCTTGAGATTATCTGTCAGTGGAGATTTTCCATGCTCCATTTTCAAATGATTTTGCAATGCTTCTCGATCCATATATTCTTCTAATACAAATTTATATTTCCATTATAGCACATTCTTTCTTCGCATTAATCAAACTACAAAAAAGCTTATACTACCGCAAAAGTTATGTTTCTCAAAAAACAAGGAAAGAAAATCACCAAAACTTCGAAACAAGCATTAAAACGACAGAACATACACACGAAAATATAACCTCAGTGACGATAATCGCATTATTATTCAAAGTACCTCTCTACAATTTTATATAAAAAACACCATCAAAAAGGTGATTCTGAAAGTTTTTGCGAAGCAAAAACTATTTCAATTCTACAGTTGCGCCAGCTTTTCTTTATTGTTCAAAATTCTATGATTTTATTCCAACAAAAGAACCCCGTCGAATGACGGGGCATTTAATCGTTCAATAAATAAATGAAAGGATTATTACTTCAACTCTACAGTTGCGCCAGCTTTTCCTTGTTATTCAAAACGGTTAGTTTTGTTTATAACAAGAGAACCCCGTCGTATGACGGGGCCCTTACATCTCCGACGTATTGTAGAATGACTATTTCAACTCTACAGTTGCGCCAGCTTCCTCTAATTTTTTCTTCATTTCTTCTGCTTCTTCTGTTGGTACTGCTTCTTTCACTACTTTTGGAGCTGCATCAACAACATCCTTTGCATCTTTGAGTCCAACACTAGTAATCTCACGAACAGCCTTGATCACATTGATCTTTGAATCACCTGCTGCTACGAGTTCTACGTCAAAACTTGACTTTGCTTCTACTTCTTCTTCACCTGCTGCGCCTGGGGCTGCTGCCATTGCCATTGGTGCTGCTGCAGATACGCCAAACTTGTCTTCGAGAATACCTACGAGTTCTGAGAGGTCAAGGACACTCATTTCTTCGATCTCTTTTACGATTGCTTCAAACTTCTTCGGTACTTCAACTTCCTTCTTGTCTTCAGAAGCTGCATCCGCTGTCTTTTTTTCTTCAGCCATATGATTGTTATTAATAATTGATTATATGGGTAATAATTGAAAACTCTTTACCTATCATTCAGCATTTTCCTACGCTTCTTTAGCCTCCTTTACTGCTGTGAGGACATTGACCAAAGCCCGTGTATTTCCAGAAAGAACATTGACAAATCCAGTAAGTGGTGCAAGTAATTGTCCAACCAATTGTCCGCGGAGTTCGTTTGTTGATGGCAGCTTTGCAAGTTCGATCATTTCTTCTGTTGAAAGAACCTTTGTTCCGAGCAATCCACCAACGATCTTAATATTCTCGTTTTCTTTTGATACTTTATGGATGATCTTTGCTGCGCTCGTCTCATCTTGTGAAACAGCAATCGCGATCTGTCCATCAAAATCATTCACATCTGTATCGATCTCATTGTTTTTCAGTGCGATCGCAAGTAACGTTTTCTTAATTACCTGAAACTTTGCACCTTCTGTACGCATTTCTTTCTTCAAAGAAACCATATCATTTGCACCAAATCCCTTGAAATCCACAAGGACACACGCTGGTGCATCTTTGATCTCTTCCGTAAGATTTGTTACGATCTCTTCTTTTTGTTGTCGTGTAAGCATATGAAAAGTGTAGTAAATGGAGATTAATAAAAAATCTGTGATTTTCCACAGATCTCTATCAAATGAACATCGATTTCTCTGTCCATTTAATTGATCCTCGCGAGGACTTGTCGCTACGTGCGAGCCTCGTTTCTGCGGTAATTAAATTGTATAACTCATGCAATTCTATCGTCTGCTAGTAATCCTGTCAAACGACTACTTCGTTTCCTTTTTGTCACTTTTCTCTTCCTTGTTCGCCTTAGTCTCAGCATCGGAAGATTTCTTTTCTAGAGTCTTTTGTTCAGCTGGTGCATCTTCTTTCTTCTCTGCAGAAGCAACTTTCTTTTCAGTTACTTTTTCCGTTGGAGTTTCCTCTTTCTTTTCAGCATTGTCCTCTGCATCTTCTTCAACTTCCTTGTCAGGCATCTTTACAGAACGTTTCGGTGCGTCGATGACATTTTCTCGTACAAGGAGGTTATGTACACTATCAGATGGTTGTGCGCCATTTGCAATATATTTCTTGATCTCATCTTCTTTCAAAATAATAACCTTCGTATGAGGATTATAGCTACCAACAATAGCAATATGACGCCCTCCTGGTGCTATTGTGTGCTCTTGTACCACAATACGAAACTGTGCTTTATTTCTTCGTCCAACACGATTAAGTCTAATCACTAGCATAATGTTTTTTCAAAAATAAACAGCGTGCATTCGCATTTGCACTCTGCGTTTGTTGTTATTTATACGTACAAATAAGAATAGAGGAAATTTCTTTGATTGTCAAGTAATTTACTGATTCTCTGGCGATATCATCACTTTTGCAACATCTTCACGCTTCATATCTATGTTATCATCCTTCGATACTTTTAGCACATCAACAACCAAAGAAAAGGAGTTCCCTTACGTACCGAGAAGATCACTATCACAGTTTAGACCAAAAATAACGATGCCGATCACACGATGACAACGCCAAAAACGGAAACTATAATATTGCGCAATTTTACATTACTGTTCATTTGTTTTTATTTAACATTTCTCTTTTATACATTGTACTATTCTCCAACAACATCTGCAATATCTTTTTCAAGACCAATTTGATCTAATCGCACAGAAAGTAATCGAGATGCACCATCATCATTCATTGTAACACCATAGAGAATATCTGCCTGACGCATTGTTTCACGATTATGCGTAATGATCACAAATTGCGTATCTTTTGAGAGTTCCTGTAAAATTCGTCCGAAGCGACGCGAATTCGCCTCATCGAGAGCAGCTTCCACTTCATCAAGAACAGCAAATGGTGGTGGATTATAGGAAATAATCGCAAATAGTAATGCAATCGATGTCAAAGAGCGCTCTCCGCCTGAAAGCAATGATAATTGCTTCACTTTCTTTCCTGGTGGATGCGCACTGATCTCAATACCGGTCTCTGTCTTTTGCGGTTTTTCCTCACCTTCATCATTGTCCTCAAGTCCCTCAGCATTCCCTTCAAAGTCCACTTCTTTGATCTTCACTGGTACCTTGATCTTTGAAAGGTGTGCCGTTCCTCCACCAAAGATCACGCGAAAATATTTTGTAAATTCTTTGTTGATATGTACATACGCTTTTGCAAATTCACGATCAATGATCTTCTCCATTTCCTTGATCACATCCTTCAGTGAAATAATAGCTTTTTCAAGGTCTTTTGATTCCCCCAGAAGAAAATCGAATCGCTCTTGCGTCTCTTGATATTCATCCACGACCATTGGATCAATGCCACCAATCTGTGCATATTTATTCTTCAAACGTGCAATTTCTGTTGCAACAATATCACGATCGATCTCTTCACCATCATATTCTAGCGATGCAACAGCAATATTTAATTCATCCTTCGTCTCACGCTCCATATCATCCTCCCGCACTTCCACCTTTGCAACGCGGATCTTTGCATCATTGAATCGATCTCGAATAGCTGTCAATTTCTCCTGTTGCGTACGTAATTGTTTTTCTAACTCAAAAAATTTCTGTCGCGCTTGATGATCTTGGCGGAGAGCATACGAAATCTTTTCATCGATCTGAGCAATCTCCGTTTTCAATACGCTATGATCTTCTCTCTTTTGAACAATCTTTTTTTCTAGATCTTTGATCGTTTGTTCATACTGTGCGATCAATTCTGTATTATGCCCCCCAGAGACTTTTACCTCCTTCTTCCCTGCGTCATCATAAAGCGTTGCGATATCCGTACCAATCTCCTGTGCACACGTTCGCACAGAATCAAGTTGTGCAAGATCATCCACAGTATTAAGTTGTTCGATCATATCATCTTGTGCTTTCCGAATTGCCGTTACACGATCTCGCACATACGCCAGATCAACGGGAATACTCTTCACTGCTTTTTCCTGTACAATACGCTCCTGCGTAATTTCGATCGTCCCACTTGCAACAGCAATTGTGCGATCAAACTCAGACAATGTGGCATATTTTTCTCTTTTTTCTACTTCAAAGTCACTGACAACATTTGCATTTTCTACTTTCTTTGATTCTGCAAGAATTGCATCATTAAGCTTATCTACTTCTCGTTGCTCATTCTTCATTTCTATACCAATCTCATTTTTAAGTGCAAGAGCTTCCTCTCGCTCTTCTTGATAAACATGCCATAAATATGCGAAGTATGTTTGTTGTTTTGATTTAAGTTTTTCGTAGACTTCTTTTCCTTGTTGTGCTTTCTTCGCCTGCCGTTTTAGCATTTTCAGATGTGGCTCGATCTCTGCGATAAGTTCAGCAGTTCGCAATAGATTATCATGTGTCTTATCCAGTTTGCGAAATGAACGATCTTTCTTGATCTGATATTGTCGCACACCAGCAGCACTTTCGATCATCGTACGACGATCAAGTGGCGTTGCTGCAAGAGTTGCATCCGTCATGCCCTGATTAACGATACAATGACTTTCCTTTCCGACGCCAGCAGCAGCAAGATTATCCACTACATCCATAAGACGTACACGCGATCCATTGATCTGATACTCTCCCTCGCCACTGCGATGGATCTTCCGCGTGATCACAACTTCATCATATTCCAAAGGAATTTTTTTATCTGTGTTATCAAATGTCATCACGACAGATGCCGTCGACAAACGTGCTTTTTTATTAGAGCCTGCAAAAATAATATCTTCCGCTCGTTTACCACGTAAACTCTTGAGAGATTGCTCACCAATCACCCAACGCATCGCATCAGAGATATTCGACTTCCCAGAGCCATTTGGACCTACAACAACAGTAATGGGATTCGTTTTTCCATTAGACGCCAAAAAATCCAACGATGTCTTGTTGGCAAAGGATTTAAAACCAGTAATTTCAAGTTTCTTAAGATGCACAAGCCTACGGATGTACGAATTAACTACAAATATACGAATGGACCACGACAATACAAACAATCATCACATTCATTGTGGCTGAAAAATTGTGTCAATGTTTTTCTTTTGTCCTATTATACAGCACTTATTGCGAATTGGAAAATAAAAAAACTGAACAGCAACAATCATTACAATTCAGTATATATAAATTCATTTTCCTATTACTAGAAAACTTCTACATCAAATCTTCTCCAATAAATGCAGAACAGTAGCAATATTTTTTCTTTCTTAATTTTTCATTTTTTAATTATGTAGCTAGAGCCACTCTTTCTGCTCAAGAGCATCTTGTGCAGCAGCACGTTGCGCGTCTTGCTTACTTGGTCCATCGCCCACACCAATTTTTTCTTTATCAAGATAAACAGCCACGATGAAGTGACGATCATGGTCAGGCCCTTTTTCTTCTATTACATCGTAATGCGGTGTAATACTCATATGTTCCTGTGCTTTTTCTTGAAAATAGCTTTTTGAATCTAAATACAATTTTTTCTCTAGCACTTCATCCATATGAATCAAGATCACACGTGCAATAAAATCAGCTGCCGCATCATAACTTTGATCAAGATAAATTGCACCAATAATTGCTTCAATCGAATTTGCGAGAAGATAATTCCGCGCACGTCCAGTATCTTTGGACTCACCCTTACTCATCATCAGATATGGCTCTACACCAATCTCCCGTGCAACACGTGCAAGCATCTCACCATTCACAAGTGCTGCGCGCCACGCTGTCATTTCTCCTTCTGGATTCGTAAAATTATCATAGAGATAACGTGTCACAACGAGTTCAAGGACTGCGTCACCAAGAAATTCCAATCTTTCATTATGATCTAAACGATAATTACGGTTTTCATTCAAATAAGAACGATGCGTCATCGCCTGTTGCAGAAAATCTTGATTTTTTACAGTAATCTCAAGTTTTTCTGCTAATTCTCTGATATTTGTCGTTTCTGGCATAAATTATGGACTGTTGCAGAAAGATTTTATCCTGAGAAGAGAAGTTTTAAATCAAAATAACCAAAAAGTTTTTTTGAGCATTTGCATTTTGAACTTCTTTTCTTCAATGACTAATTCTTTTAGCTCACAATATGAATGATTAACTATTCTTATCTGCTTTTTTATCTTTTTTGTTTTTCGCATCATCTTTTGTGTCAACTTCATTGCGACGTTCTTTTGCCTTATCTGCATCGTCATCTTTCATTGGCTCTCCCATCTCACGATAGATCGTACCAAGGACACCATTCACAAATCGTGCACTACTTTCACCGCCAAAAGTCTTAGCAAGTTCAATAGATTCATTGATCGCAACTTTTGGTGGCACTTCATCATAATTACCATGAAGAAGTTCGTAGATACCTAAACGCAAGATATTACGATCCACAACCGTCACCTGATCAAGTGGCCATTCTGGTGCACACTTTGTGATCAATTTATCGATTTCTTCTTGGTTTTCCAAAACACCCATCGCAAGTGATTCGCCAAAATCAAAATTCTTTGTTCCAGATGCGAACTCTTCGCGATTACGTGATATTACCTCATCAATTTCATCATTATGCTGTCCTTGGAAATCCCATTCAAAAAGAACTTGCATTGCGATACTACGTTGAAGATGTCGATTTGCCATATTTTTAAACTTTTTATTTTATATTCGCAATTGAAAGTGCAAATAAAGATTTAAAGAATCTATGTATTAGAAAAAATTAGACAGTTGTCACGATTTCTTTGTACTGTCGATCACGATATGTGCCACAGTGTGTACAAACACGATGCGGTTGCGCCATTTCACTACATGATGGACACTTTTGCAATGCTGTCCGTGCATGTGTCTGATGATTGCGTCGTCGTCGCGTACGAGATGAATTATGTCGTTTTTTTGGTACTGCCATATGTCTAGAATTTGGATATTAGATAATTGAATTTAGAATAATAACACCAGAAAACCTGCTAAATAAAGTTTCAGAAGATATATCTAAAAAATGTGAGCTCATGTCTCACAAGGTGATAATAGCACGCCAATCTCATTTTGGCAAATGCTCAAAAGCACCGAATATGAATAAAATGATCCCAAACAAAAAACACCCTCACAGGTGAAAAAATAATTGAAGGGAGTGAAGTGCTAAACGGTTTCGTTTACACTTCACCCCTTATTACGATCAAAAAACTAGTTATTAGCACTCTTGCCCTTACTTGAGGGCGTTGAGTAATGCTGCTGGTTGCAGTAGTTTTTTGTTCATTTGTGCAGCGATTTTCGTCTGCTTCTCGACAGCATCGAGCATCTCATATGAGATCTTCTCACATTTCTTAAAATTCTGCGCCATCTTTTCTCCTGCGCATTCTTCATCATGCTTCTGCATATAAATAGCAGTATGTGATGCTGTATACGCACTAACTGCTCCAATACAGGCATTCATCGCTCGCCCGAGTTTGTTCAGCTTCGCGATCAAATCCTCAGGAATCTTTTCTTTCGTAGTAATGATCTTCCTTATCTTTTTCAAAGAAATTGCACTGTATGCCGGCGACACATATCCACATGCAATTTGCATATACGCAGAATTATGCCAAAAGGTTTCGAGTGACTCACTCTTTGCATTGATCATTTCCCACTTTGACCGCGTGTATTCATATGCAAAATCACGCGAGATACCATGTTCTTCCATCACATTCTGAGTCTCGAGTTCGAATGCAGTTACAACCTCTGGCGAATAATCTTTCGCCAGAGCAGAAGAAGAAGCAAAGAAAAAGACAAACAAGATGGTACTCAAATTTTTCATAACGATCTCACTAAAAGTACTCTCCACAACAATGCCGTGGAGTATGGCAGAATCTCATGATATATTGAGAAACACCCTATAATAGCATATATTTACAAATATGTCAAATGCCCGTTATCGCTTAAATATTGCTATTTATTGGCCTTTTTCAGCTTTTTATCTACCAAAATTTCCTCTTCCACTACCAAAGACTGCTCTTTGAATTTTTCATCTACATCAAAGACGAGCGGATTGATCTCAAGTGCCATGCGATTGAGTCCGAGGAGATTAAGATTATCAAGCGATGTGACACGTGAAAGCGCTACGTATCCCATACCGTATTCAAAAGATTTACTCAGATCGACTTCTGCTGCATCGAGTGTCATACCTTGACTCTTGTGTACAGTGATCGCCCAAGCTAAACGCAGAGGTAATTGTCTAATCTCTGCTAGAATATTTCCTCCCTCCTCAACTGTCCATGTTGCTGGTCGCACAAAAATCTCATCACCAGAGAGTGTTTCAACGATTGGAAAACTGTCATCATCAAAACCGATGACCTTACCAATAGTTCCATTCACATAACCACGTTCAAAATTATTTTTCACAAACATTACGAGAGCATCTTTTTTGAGGATCAACTTTTCTGGTGACAGACACCCTTCTTTTAGCGATTGCACAAGTTTTTCCTCACCACGCATTCCCATCTGATATGCTAGTGGCGCATTCTCGATCTTCGCTAGTTCCATATTATTGATCGCATCAACATCAGAGTTGTGTGTATAGAGCTTCGTTGGTCGCTCAATACCTTCAAGCTTTCGTCCACGACATTCTTGTAGTAGCTCTGCCGTATTTTCATCAACACTCCGCGAACGGATATCATTCAATACACTCATCAATGCACCCTCCTCCTGCCGAAACTGTTCACTGAGATAACATATCTTTATATCCATCTCACGCCAACTACTAGAATCATTCACAAATCGCACCTCTGTCACATTGTCCTTTTTCACAGGTGGCAACTGAAAAAGATCTCCTGAAAGGATCACTTGCACACCACCAAAAGGTTCCCAACTTCCACGGGCCTCGCGCAGGACCTTATTAACCAGATCTAATTGATACGCGTGCAACATTGATGCCTCGTCAATGATCAACACCTTCACTTTCTTCAAACGTCGCAAAACATCTTGTTTTCGCAAGATCTTTTTGATCTCTTTTTTTGGCAATGCGTCCTTGATCCCCATACCTGACCACGCATGGATCGTCCGTCCGTCCATATGCGTTGCTGCGATACCTGTCGAGGCTGTCACAGCGACATAAGTCTCTTCTTCTCTAAGATACGCAATGTATTGATTCAACAAAAAAGTCTTACCACTTCCAGCAGCACCAGTTAAGTAGACATTGTGACCACCTTTCAAAACTTCCAAGGCTGTTTCTTGTTTCATAGGAAAATGAAAATCAACAATATTACAGATCTTTTTTACCTATTTCATCTTCATATTCTGGGAAATAGTCAGCAATCACCATCAGATCAAACTGTCGCAAAATCGCTTCTTTCGACTCACGTTCAAGCAAAAAGGCGAAAGATCTTTTCACAAGCTCCTCCGCTGTGATCTCCCCATGCGTTAACCTCTCATGATCGTCCTTCTGTACATCCACCACATACGTCAGTGCCTCATTTCCATCCGAAACAACTACATCAAAAACAAATTTTTTATCAAATTCCTCTCTCATTTGTACCGTAATCATATTCATTCCTATATTCTTTATAAATAAATGTATTATTCTTTTTTCATCGTACCATACAAAATTTTCCCATCCTAGTGATTCTTTTTGATAGATAAAATAAAAAAAGTAGCACACAATTTGCGTACTACATAGACTTATTTATAATTTATAAAAAAGTCATTGTTAGTGTCGCGCGCCTATCACACGCGTGTAATAGTGCAAAAAGGTCTTCATGATAATCAAGTTTATCATAATGAGTCACCTTAGCGACACCTCGCTCTTGAAAAGACGCTGCGATTGTATTCCATAGATCTGGTCTCAAATGCAATACAAAATCCGTACCAGTATCAGGAAAGTGGTCCCATTTATCTGCATAGCCCTCCTGTTGACCAAGTAGATGATTTTTTGTACCAATTGATACAAAACCAAACCACGACATGATAAAGAGCATTGTCTTCCAACTCTTTATTTTATAGTGACCACCATACTTATCCCAAATAGAGACAACGATCACTTCTTGAACTTTCTTGCCACTAATCCTCAGAAATTCTCGTCGATGATCCTCAAGACATTCATTAAAAAGAAGACGTAAACCCTCGCTCATCATATCACCCCTTTATTAGTGATCTTTAAAGAAATAACTACTGCAAATGTACCCTTAATTGATTATGTTTGTCAATCGTTCTTTACTATTTTTTCAAATTATTCATTTTCTATTTTCTACTTTTTCCCCTCTATCTTTCTTTTTCTAATTATTAATTACCAATTACTAGTTGTTATTTTTATTTTTTCTTAATTATTTCAGCCAAAGGCTGACCATCCTTCGGGTGGAATTCTTCATTATACACCTACCGCATTGATCTCTTGACCGGAGCGAAACTTTTACGATGAATGGGACATGGGCCATGTGTTTCCAGTGCTTCCATGTGCACTTTTGTTCCGTACCCTTTATGTTTCGCAAAGCTATACTGGGGATATTTCTTGTCATATTCAAGCATCATGTGATCGCGCGTTACTTTTGCAATGATCGATGCAGCTGCAATTGTTTTTGATTTCTTGTCTCCTTGTGGTACAGCGTATTGTTCAGCGCTGAAATTCGGGATCAACTGATTACCATCGATCAAAATAATTGCATCAGCTTCTGTTTGTGCGAGTGACTGATGAAGAGAGCTTGCGACGTCATTAATTGCTTTTTTCATCGCAAGAAATGTTGCCTGGAGAATATTCATGCGATCGATCGTATCTGCATTAGCGATCCCCGAACCAATATGAAATTTCTCCACAACAAAATCATACGCTTTCTCACGCTGTTTTTCAGAAAGTGTTTTACTATCCCGTACGAGATCCCACAGATCAATTTCCTCATCATTTATCACAAAATCAGGTGACTTCAAAATAACAGCACCAGCTGATACTGGTCCCGCAAGTGGTCCACGACCTGCCTCATCAACGCCAATCAACAGTTTATCACAGCCCTCACAGATTTTTTGTTCAATCTTAAATGTTGCTATATCCATATAATTACAGTATAAACAAAAATACGTAAAATATACAATGACTACATTATGTGCTATACTGATTTCACATTTCACTTCTCTGCATATGTCCAGTGAGCAATCCGGGCAGTGAGAGTAGTACACACAATATGATATTTCAATTATTACAAGTTTTTAGGGGAGCCTGACGGTTTTTTAATCGCTCGGGTTTTTGTTTTTCCTTTTTTATTATTCCATTTCTAAAGATCTATGCCACAAACACCAACAAAATTTACACATCTCCATGTGCATTCGCACTATAGCCTACTCGATGGTTTAAGTAAGATCGATGAGCTTCTCGATCGTGCAAAAGAACT
>JAUVJK010000021.1 GCA_030592425.1 Candidatus Moraniibacteriota bacterium | reverse complement strand
ACAAAAAAATAGATCCATCTATAGATGAATCTATTTTACCTAAAAGCTGATGAAGCTACGTCTCTACGGCTGCACTTCCTTGATCGTTCCTGTGCTACTAGTACATTCTCCAATTGATGTACATTCTTTTACACAGTCATCTATAGAGCTCACGTTTGTCTTTGGCGTTTTCTTACATGTAACATTCTCTCCCTCACCCTCACATGTAGCCCCCAGGCATGTGAATACTAGCTCTGCTGAGTCCTCAGACGCCCATGTTGTATCATTTTCTGTGATCTTACATTCTACAGAATTGATCGTAAGTAACGTTGCCCCATTATCAGCTTTAACATAGTCACTAAGCTCTCCACCATCAATATCATATGTACCACTTGATTGACCTCCTAGGATCGTGAAATCGTCAACTTCAAAGCCGTTGGTATCAACTTCAACTGTACAATTGATACTATTAGATGAACAGACTATTGGCGTTGGATCATCGCCATTGACAATATTGACTGACATTGTTTGACTACCGCTCACACCATCTTTTGTGAGCATTGCTGTTCCATCAAGTGCGTCGATATCGAGACATTGATTACCCTTGTCACATTGAAGTTTGTCAGTTGGGCATGCGTAGCGGACGAAGCATGGTTTTGTTCCAGCTGTATCATCAATACCTGTACATGTCCATTCCCATTTTTGATCAGTTAATTTCGGTTCTGACGCTATTCCAGCCGCACATCGATTATCTGGTGCTGGTTTAATGGTAGCACTGTAATTCGTATTGTACGCGTTATCATCATTGATCGCATTAATTGTACTACATGCTGGCTCAAGGTTTGCATGACATACTACGGAAGCACCCCCACTGGCATTTTGACATTGCCATTGCCAATATTGTGGCGTTTTACCTGACACTACTAGAGATGATACAACGCTTGCAGCATCACACAAATTTGTATTTGGGGGAGAGCCCAGAGGGAACGATGTATTATTCACTATTCCACATCGAGCAATATATTTGCATGAACGCGTGCCACTACCATCTACAACAATCTCTTGACCAGCCTTACATTTCGTTATAGTTGCCGTATCTGATCCTGAACATGTTCCGAATCCTGTTTTGCCGTCTGAAGCTACACCCGGATTTTCACATGCTAATGTATATGATTTCCAGCTACCAGCAGCAAATCCCGGCACCCATGTATGTGATGAGCCTGCTTGATCATAAGGAAAGATCCTTGTGCAACTATCTGCGCCGCCCATGTCCCATTCTATCGTAGCGCCTTCTCCAACAGCAATCAATGCTACATCTTTTTGTACCCCACCTTCTGGATACGAATCTACATTCACAACCGGATCCTCACATTCTATCGCTGTAGCATAACAGGATACATCTTTACCAAGAACAGTGCCTTTCTGACATGTCCACGTATATTTACCATCCACCAATCCATTACTTGCGTAATTACCTTTTTCACAATATGTACCACTATTGAAATCGACTCCTGCGGATGTCCACAAATCACCTTCTCCGTTTGTATATTTTTGATGATTTGTGCCACAGACGCCGTCAACAATATCTTTTGCAGCACTGCAAGTATCAGTTGTATTCACACCAAGTTCCGTTTTTGAACATGACCACGTCCAAGAATTAACATTTGAACTGATCGCTGATGATATACCAATGCTACATTTTTCTGCATTTGTTGATGGTGCAGTCGTACGCGTTGTATTATCTGCAGTTCCACAGGTTGCAGGATTGCAGTTTTGGACGGTGATTGTTTTAGTCATTGGTTGTTCGTCCATATGTCCAGGGATATGATTAGTTGTTCTCCAATCAGCAAGAACCATTGCTAACGCTCGCGACCGATCATTTCCATATCCCTTAAATGTAAATGTGTAAGTTCCTTCCTTCGAAAATGTATAATCTCGATATCCATTTGACGTACGCACATTTGTCACATCGCCAACGCCTTCAGCCTCAAAATCCACAAGCCATTCATCCGTCTGTCCAGATGGAGCATCGATATGAAGACCACCTATGGAAGTTCCTATACCATTCGTACAATATGCATCTCTTGCATCGTAGGTCATTCGCACTGAGCTTCCAGCACAAATATCATCCTCTGAAAAAGAGATTGTGTATGCAGCAGAACTATCACCCCATCCAGTACCACCAACCAAAACAGTGCTACTGTTAGAGATCTTTGCCACATCGCAGGTAACATAGCTTATATCACTTCGCGAACCAATATCTTTTGTTTTGATAGCGTCCCTCACATCCTGCGCAATATCAGCGCTATCCAAACAAATTGGAGCAGCTCCTCTTCCTGCTTCCGCATTACCACTACTCATCAGAAATATCCCACCAGCAAGAACCATAAAAGCAAGAACTTTTACACCACGCTTTGGACCATTCTTTCCCCGTATAATGAGAATAATTATAATGATCAGTGCAGTAATACCAAAAACCCAGAGAAGGATTATTCCTGTTGATCTCTTTTCATCATCCTCTTCTACTGACGTTGTTTCCTCAGTACCTTCTCCGCCTGATTCAAAGGTGCCACTTGCAAGCGCTTGGTCACCATCCATGATCTCTAAAGCAAGGCTTGGATGTGGACAGTCTTTTGTAACAGTGATCGTGAATGTGTCACTATTTGATGTTAATTGTTCTTCTGTAGCAACTGCACATTCTTTGCCATCACTTGTTAGTGTAAGGAGCGCTTTTGTTTCTTCACTGAGTTCTGAGCCTTCTCCTCTTCTGATGTCACTAGAGAATTGATCTGCTGAAGGTGTCCAAAAGAGTTCAATACTTGCGGTGTCACCGCTATTGTACGCGCCTTTGTCAAACTTAACATTCTGAATCGTTGCACTTTTTCCTTGGAGAACATAGTGAGCGTAAATTGCATTAGAAAGAGGTTCGCCATCAAGGCCTAGTAGTTGAATACCAACATCATATGCTTGAGGATCCTCTGCGAGAGGAATTTCGAAAATCACTTCTTCTTCCCCTGGAACAATTGTAATATCATCAGAGTAAGGTCGCTCACCTACAACATTTCCGTAAAGAGAGCGATAATATGTTGTAAAAAGTGGTAGAACTTTTTCAGCCTTAAAATATGTACTATTTACTTTACATGCAACACGAAGATCGTCTTCTGGGGCAACATCAATACCATCTGCTAGTCCATAATTCTCTTCTTCCCCCTTAATAAAGACCTTACAAGTATTTTCATCAATACTCATTGATGGTCCTTCGATCGCAAAGATGAGTGGCTGTTGCGCGACCATCTGAGAAAGTCGAAGAGCAGAACTATTAGTGATGCGTACCCATACTTGATGATCACCGCCGAGATATGTTGGTGCTGTAAATTTTACTTCTTTGTGAATCTTTTGTCCTGGTGGAAGAAAAAGTACCTCTTCACCATTCTTGTGATAGACGAGATAATCATCATTTTGCTCTTCTTTATTCTCTCCCATGTTGAAGAGCTCAATAGAATAGTGAATGTCTGATTCAACACTGTCGCCATAGTTTATAATATCAAAAGAGATCGTAACATCATCATACTCCTGATGTGTTGTGATATTCTCCACCCCAACACTCGCTACCACTGCACTTGTATTCTCTTCTTCTGCCTGCGCTGGCATCACCAGTACAAATGCAAAAGCGAGGACAGACCAAAGGGATATATGTCGCATCATATTTTTGTTTTTAGTTTTTAAAACTCTCTTTTATGACCCGCCTGCAACGATGTAGCATTGCGCGGGCAGAGAAAGAAAGTTGCTTTAATTACATGATTGTATTATACAATATTTTTGTGTATTGCGTTAGGGATAGGTGTGGATAAGATGACGAGTATAAAAAATATGAATTGTGAGATATAATGAATGAAGCTTTTTTCTTCATTCTCAATTCTTAATTCTCATTCCTTGTTTCTATTCCTAAAGTTTCTTCTTATAATTATCTGCCCAATAGAGAACATTCTCACAATAAAATCGCGTATTACCGCTACACGAACCGAGATACCGCGCGGCAGCGTTCCATTCACCACTTTTACTTGCACCGCCGTCATTTGCAAGTTTGAGTGCCATCGCCATTACGCCATCCGTCAAGCTCCATGGATCCGGTGGATTATTCCCCGTCTTTGAGGCAATTTTACTCTTATAACCCATCCATGTATCTGACATGAACTGTGCCACACCCATTGCACCACCTGTTCCCTTGTAGTTACTCGGGGGACACGATACTTTCAATTTCTTATAATTATAGCCAAGATCTTTTGCGATCTTCTTAAAGAGATCTTTACGATGATCATTCATACGACTCTCCTTGTATGTGCATCCACCTGTATAGCGACCAAGGTCTGTTTCAACGATCAACATACCAAGTATAAAACCTTTACGTACACCTGTTTTTTTACTGGCAAAAGATGCTGCTTCAACAATATCATCTGTTGAGACAGATTCTCCGAGAAGTGATGAAAGATCAGATTGCACTGCTGCCAATTTTGCATTAAGTTGTGCAACATCTGCTTGTTTATTTTCAACCTTCCCCTGCACCTGCGCTTTTTGAACTGCGAGAACTTGCTTCTGCTCATTTTGCACAGTCAACAATTCTTCTTTCTCTCCTTTTGTTTGTGCGATCTCAGCCTTTGCCGTCAGCGTATCATTTTTCTTATTTTTAATATCCGTAATAATTGCTGTCGCTTTTGTACGGATCACATTGAGACGATCTCTGAAAGCAAAGAATGACGCTGTATCATCCTCAATAATACGCGTATCAACAAGAGAGCGTTTCTGAAAGTACAATTCACGAAAAACCGAAGCGAGAACATCCTCCTTGAGATTAATTTGCTGTTCATATGATGACACCTGCTTTTCATGACGATCAATATCTTGTTCTTTTTCAGTGATCTCTTTCTGTGTTTCTGACACAGAATATAGCGTTGCATTATAGGAACGATTGACAACTCCTAGATCATTTTGATAGCGATCCAATTTTTCTTGTTCTTTTTTGATCTCTTTTTCCAGCTTATTTTCCTTATCTTCTAGTTCATCTTGTTCTTCTTCTTTCTCTTTTTCCTCCTCTTCTTGTGCTACAATCTCTTCTGGTGTTAACACCTCTTCCTCTGCAGAGACGATCTGCGCAAAACCAAAACAACACACAATAAAAAGTGCAATGAGATTTCTGAAAATATATATATTCTGAAACATCCAAAAAAGAATGAAGTACTTACTAATCCTCCAAGAAACATTCTTATTATAGCAAATTTATTCCCCATCGTAAAAACAAATGAATAAACAACTCTATAATAAGCTGACAGGTTATCAATCTGCCAGCGAGGAAGGTCGGCTTTACAGAAAACCCTTAGAAACAGTAAAAGCTAGATTCCATAAGAAACCTAGCTTTTTTTGAGTGGTAGAAAGAGTGGAAAATGATTATTCCGCAGGCTTTTCTTCTTTCTTTTCATCCTTTTTGTCAGCTGTGACATCTGTGACATCTTCACCAGTATCATCGCCTTCTTTCTCAACTCCTTCAACCTGTGATACATCTGCATCAACATCTGCATCAAGTGAAGCAACTTCTTCTTCTGTTCGTGGTGGCGATACAAGTGCGATCACTGTCGTATCTGGAATATGTAGTGTGATCTTATCATCAAGCGAAAGGTCAGCAACGATAATCCGGTCATCATATGTAGCAAGCGTCGAAAGATCGATCGTAACATGACCTGGAAGATCTGCTGGAAGACATGATATCTGCAATGATTCCATATTACGTACAAGAACACCACCAAATTCTTTCACAGCTGGAGCTTCGCCAACAAATTCAAAAGCAACTTCTGTATCGATCTTTTCATCCATACGTACCTGGAAAAAATCAATGTGCATTACCTGATCTGATAGCGGATCTTTTTGCAGGTTATGGATCAAGACATTCACAGGCTTTCCTGCACCTGTATCAAGTGCAATAATTGTACTTTCCCCTGCCTCTGCATACACACGCTCAAATGCGAGCACATCAACAGAAAGATTTTCATTTGTAATTCCGTGACCATAAAGCACAGCTGGGATCTTACTTTGCTCCCGTTCTTGTCGCACCTTTCTGCCAACAGTTGTACGTTTATCAGCTTTTAATTCTTGCATCTTCATAATAGAGTTATCATCAAATTATTATTTATAGTGATATGATATCCTTCGTACCACCAGTATATTCTTGTAACATTTCATATGCATCAAGAACCTGATCATCACTCACCGCTTTTTCATGAAAAAAAGTTTCTGCTTCCCCCTCGTTCACATCTGTAACAATTCCAATACTCATAAGTCCCATTTGTCCAGTACTCACAAGTAATAACAGCGCCGTATTGCAATGCGGGCATGTGACGTGAAATGTCGATCGTGCATCAGTTTCATTCAAAAGCAAGGCGTTCACGTCTTGCACGTCTTTTTTGCAGATCGGACATTTCTTGAAGTGTTCCAAACTGTATAATTCATCGTTCATATAGTTTCATCCTACCGCAAAATACACTTTTCTACAACAGGTGAAAGAATAGCAAAAAAGACCGTCGTCGTCAAGAAGTTTCTGATATTATTGCATATTTTATATGAAAGCAAAGACACTGCTCGACAATTTGATTCAGTCGCTTTTTTATAATAGAAAGACTTAGTCTTCACAGAAAACCAAGTCTTTCATTGAACGAAAATAACCTCTTGAGTATTCTATATGCACCACATTTACTAATCCACAAAAAAAATAGATCCATCTATAGATGAATCTATTTTACCTAAAAGCTAACGAAGCTCTTATAATCAGAAGCTAATGAAGCTACATCTCTACGGCTGCACTTCCTTGATCGTTCCTGTGCTACTAGTACATTCTCCAATTGATGTACATTCTCTTACACACTCATCTATAGAGCTCACGTTTGTCTTTGGCTTTTTCTCACATGTAGCATTCTCTCCCTCACCTATACACTTGGCCTCCAAGCATGTGAATACTAGATCTGCTGGGTCATTAGACACTCCATCGTTTGTAGGAGTTTTACATTCTACAGGATCGATCGTAAGTAACGTTTTATTATTGTCAGCTTTAACATAGTCACTAAGCTCTCCACCATCAATATCATATGTACCACTTGATTGACCTCCTAGGATCTTAAACTTTCCATCTGTAAAGCTAGTGTCTTTGACATCAAATGTACAGTCAATATCATCAGATGAACAGACTGTTGGATCATCGCCATTGACAATATTGACTGACATTGTTTGACTACCGCTCACACCGTCCTTTGTGAGCATTGCTGTTCCATTAAGGGCATCAATATCGAGACACTGATTATCCTTATCACATTGAAGTTTGTTAGTTGGGCATGCGTAGCGGACGAAACATTTTCTACTACTAGGCGTAACCTTTGTTTCATCAGCGCCATGACATGTCCATGATAATTCGCCTGCACTATCGTCAATAATATTCGTTGGTTTTTCATCAGATGCGCAGAGTTGATCTCCGGGTAGCTTATCCTTTGTATAGTCTGTATTATATGTATTTGAATCATTGATACCGTCAATAATTCCACATTCTGGGATGAGGTTTGCGGAGCAAGATGCTGTTGTACTATTACCACTACTGTGCTGACACTGCCATGTCCAGTTTGGTGTCGCTGCTGCGAAAGGATTTGTTGTTATGACTGGTGACGCAGTATTATCAAGGCCACAAAGCTCCTCTACGGCAGTTGGCATATTTCCCTGAAGGAATGCGTTTGTATCTGCTGTAGCCGCCGAACCACATACGCCAACATTTTTACAGACCCCACCTTCGATTACTTGGCCTGAGCCACACTTATGAACTGACATACTTTTTGGTGTAGAACATTCAAAAAATCCGGTGCTTCCGTCAGACGCGACGCCCTCATTTGTACATGTATAGTCATACCTGTATGTTCGCTCATTTGGCGATGATGGTGGTGTCCATGTAATTGGACTACTTGGACTTCCAGTTGTTAGAAGTGTCCAGTTTGTTGCACTACCAAGAACGCCATTCTCTTTGATACGCTGTGTTCCGACACATCCATTAGTAGCATCTGCATTACTCCAAGCGGCTGTCGTACTCTGGCCATCAAGAATCCTCCATAGAGATGTGGCCGTCCGTTCAAGATCTGATTCTGGCGGTGTACACACTATTTCATTACCATAACAAGGTGCGTCAGAACCAAGACTATTACCTTTTTGGCATATCCATGTATACTGACCATTAACCAAACCGCCAGCGACATAGTTACCTTCTGTGCAGCTTGTACCACCATTGAAATTTGTGCCCGCAGAAGTCCACCAATTATCTGAGCCGTCTGTATACTTCTGATGGTTCGTGCCGCAGACGCCATCGATTGGATCAGGGTCAGGGCGCAAAACCATACAACCTCTGTGACTATTATGTGTCGGAAAAGCACGATGCGCTTGTGTGACGGCAGTATCAACAACTATTTTTGGATTACTACCATAACTTCCAGACCCATTCACCTTCCCCTTCCACCTCGCAGGATTTTCATCATTTGGCAGTTCTCTTGTTTCTCCAGTCGATGCAACTAAATTACCGTCAGTATCTACAAGATTCACATGGTGGCGTTCATGATTCTGATTTTGTTGTTCAATGTGACGATCTTCCCATCCATCCCATGACTCGAGAAATACTTCATATGTCCCCTTAGGAACATTCACCGGAACATTATTATAAGGACTAGACATCAACACTGAAATATCTCCAGACTCTGTTGCAAGAGTACAACCATAAGTATTATTGTAACTATTATCTACATCCTCTGGATCTATCGCTTGTGCATTGTTCATTCCTCCAACAAACAATACCCCACCAATAGTAGCCATCAATGCAAGACTCTTCACAGGATTCTTTGCGCCCCCTCTTGGTCCACCAATACTTCGTACAACAATAATACCTACGATAAGTACAATTGTGACCCCGAAAACCCATAGAAAAATTATTCCCGTTGACTTTTTCTCTTCATTTTCTCCAACTAGCATTATCTCCTCACCATCTTCACTACCTGTTTCGAATGTCCCACTTGCAAGTTTCTCTACACCATCCATGATCTCAACTGCAAGAGATGGATTTGGACAGTCATTTGTTAGTGTGATAGTTTGCGTGAATTGATCTTCTACCAATTCGATCTCTTTTTCTTGTGCACATTCTTTTCCATCACTAGTTAATACAAGAAGGGCTTTTGCTTCTTCGAGTTGTGACCCTTCACCTCTTTGGATATCACTATTGAGCTGATCCGCTGATGATGCCCATACTAGATCAATTGTCGCTATATCACCATTGTCATATGACGATTTATCAAATGTTACATTCTGAATCGTTGCACTTTTCCCTTGAAGAACGTAGTGTGCGTAGATTGCATTTGAGAGAAGATTTCCTTCGAAGTCTCGCAGATCAACACCGATATCATATGCTTGTGGATCTCCCGTAAGAGGAATATCAAAGATCACTTCTTCTTCACCTGGAACAATCGTAATATCTCTGACATTATCACGTTCTTCTACAATATCTCCGTAGAGAGAACGATAGTATGTCGTGAAATGAGGGATGACATTCATCGGATTGAAATATGTACTATTTACCTTGCATGCAACCCGTAACTTATCCTCTGATGCAACATCGACTTCATCCATTAATCCATAATTTTCTTCTTCACCCTCAATAAAAACCCTACATGTATTTTCATTGATTTCCATTGATGGCCCATCAATTGCAAACGTAAGAACCTGTTGTGCTATTCTTTCTGCGATAGGAAATGCTGAATGAGTATTAAGACGTATCCACGCTTCATATTTACCTCCAATATATTCCGGCACTGTAAACTGTATCTCCTTGTGCAGTTTTTGCCCTGATTGAAGAGCAAATGCGTCCTGAGAACTTACATGATACACAATATGATCAGATCCTCGTTCTCCATGTTCCGTTTGTTCTTCCTGATTTTCACCTTTGTTGTAGAGAGCTATGGCATAATGAACGTCCGTTTGCACATCGCTACCATAATTAACAATGTCAAAAGAGACAATAACGTCATCTAAAACTTGTTGCACCACAATGTTTTCTACTTGAACATTATCTGGAGGAGTGCTTACATAGTCTTCTTCTGCCTGCACTGGCATCGCCAGTACAAAAGCAAAAGCGAGGACAGACCAAAGGGATATATGTCGCATCATATTTTTGTTTTACTTTTTAAAACTCTCTTTTATGACCCGCCTGCAACGATGTAGCATTGCGCGGGCAGAGAAAGAAAGTTGCTTTAATTACATGATTGTATTATACAATATTTTTGTGTGTTGTGTTAGGGGGTAGGTGTGGATAAGATGACGAGTATAAGAAATATGAATTGTGAGATATAAAAAATAAAAGTTCTTTTCATATTCCTTATTCCCTATTTCTTAATTCTCATTCCTTGTTTCTATTCCTAGTATGATTCCCTCATGTGTGTTTTCATGACCTCACGTCTGCGCCGATACACACTCATCACGATTCCAAGCGCAATGAACATCGACAACGTCGAACTTCCACCATAACTCATAAATGGCAAAGGAATTCCCGTCACAGGCATCAGACCGATATTCATACCAATATTGATCACCATCTGGATCAAGATCATGATCATCACACCAACAACAAAGAAATAACCAAAATGCGTACTTGAGGAGCGCGCGATCACATACAGACGATAGAAGACCACACCAAAAGCAAGAAGGACAAGTGTTGCCCCGAGAAAACCAAACTCTTCTGTCACAACTGCAAAGATAAAATCTGTATGACGCTCTGGAAGGAAATGAAGTTGTGACTGCGACCCTTGTCCAATACCCTTTCCATAGAATCCTCCAGAACCGATCGCGATCATTGATTGGATCACGTTATAACCAGAGCCTTGTGGATCCAATTCTGGTCGCATAAATGTCATGAGACGATCCCTTTGATATTCCACAAGAAAAAACCAGCTGATAAAGACCACAACAAGACCCAGCCCCATGATCACACCAACAAATGATTTACGAATACTCGACATAAAAAGCATGCCAAACCAGATCCCCAGTAAGATCAGACTTGATCCAAGATCTGGCTGCATCATCACGAGCATCACCGCTAGTCCGATGAGAATCGTCGATACGATCACAGTCGTCACATCACCAAGTTCTTGTCGTTTTTTTGCAAAAAAATGCGCAAAGAAAATGATCAAGAGAACTTTTACGATCTCTACTGGTTGGATCGCAACGAAACCAAGATCAATCCACCCCGTTGTTGAGCGTACTGTCGTTCCAAAAAGGAGAATCACGGCGAGGATTGCCAGCGCAAGAAAATAAATAAATGTACTATTAGAACGAAAATAATCGTAATCAAAGTACGCAAAAAAGATCATAAGAAAAAAGCCCATGACCATAAAGATCAATTGCCGTACAAAAAAATTCAACCCAAGATCAGAAAGAGTGTTCGAGAGACCATAGAGTACTAAAAGACTGACGCTACAAAGGAAGAGAACTGCGCTCAAAAGGATCCAATCAATTTTTGCAATAGAGCGCATAGCATTCTGAGTTTAAGATCTGTGTTGATATATACGAGTTACTTGTCCGTATTTTGTAATTCTTGATATTGCCCACCAGGAAGATATTTCTTCACAAAATTTTCCGAGTTGAAAACATCTGCCTCCGCCTCCATAATGACACCATTTTCAAGATCAACCTCCCCAGCAAATGACTGTGGCCACAGCAGTCGAAAATCTCGTTCTTCTGTTGCGTCAAGCGTATTGAACTGCGTCTTATGTGCTGCAACCACTGCACCACTTTCATCTTTCAAAATGACATAGATCTGCACATCACGAAAATCAAAAGGACTTTCATTGCGCAAGAGACCAAACGCTTCCGCGAATCCTGTACCACTAGAGGCAAGGTTGTAACGCTTATTATATATATGAAGCTCTGGCTTTTCATAATCTGTAAAACGAGACCATACTGGATCCTTAATATCAACCTTGACACTCACTGGCTTTGTCGATGCTTTCACATTTGGCACAACAATATACTTCTCCTCTGTTGGGAGAATAAAACCCTCTCCCGTTCGTGAACCGAGAATATCCCCACTAGCATCATGCAATGAGACAGTATACTGAAATGATCCACTACCATAAGATGGATTGGGATTCTTCACACGCAGTACGACATCATAAGAGCCTGTCACCGCTGGGACAAAATTTTTCTCAACAATAGTCAAATCTTTTGCGTCAGAAAAATCTTCTGCGCAGGCGCTACATGGACCACCACAATCAGTATATTCTTCACCCTGATTCTGCTTGCCATCAAAGCATGTCGGTACAGGGTCATCACGAAGTGAATAAAAGAAAAGAAAGATCACACTAAAAATCAAAAGATAGATCACAATAATAATGAGTCGTTTAATGGTTCGTGACATAATATGTTATGAAAAATAATAAGTACTTTCTATTATACAAAACTTTTACCCTTTTTGGCAAAAAGAAAACACACCACATGGGTGCGAATTCATCAAAGTTTCTAGATAACAGTATCTTGGCGACGACCTACTTTCACCCATAGGGCTATCATCGGCGCGAAAGAGCTTAACGACTGAGTTCGGGATGGGATCAGGTGTACCCTCTTTGCAAGGATCACCAAGATACTATCATCTAAAAACAACAATGTAGTGTATGTAAGAAACTCCTTACTGTCAATTCCGAAGTCGCCACCAATGAAGACAACAAAAGAAAAAAGTTAACGGTTT
>JAUVJK010000056.1 GCA_030592425.1 Candidatus Moraniibacteriota bacterium | reverse complement strand
TGTCCCTTCAAGCTGATAAGAATTATCAACAAAAGCAGTAAGAGATGGGAGATTTTCCTGAGATAGAGCAATGTCATCAAAAAGTCCTTCATAGTAGTCACGAAGAGCTCTTACAAGAGATGCGTCACTAACTATTGATGCATGCTCAAGATTTTCTACGGCAAAGTAGACACTGCACCCAAGACTCTGAGCTGGATCCTCAAGAGATACATCTGAAATCCTGATATGTTCAAGAGATACTTCATCAACAGTTTTACAATTATATTGCCTGAGAGACCATGCTATATAATTTGCCATAGAAGAGATGGCTACAACTACAGATGCTTTTCGCTTTTCATACCATGCTATTTTCTGCGTTTCAGAAAAGCGTCCTGGATCCAAGACTTGATCAATTCCGATTTCCTTCTCAAATAGGTGTGTGACATATAGACTAATCTGAATTCCTGTTCGTATGCTGCGTAGAACATAATGTCCAGCATCTGAGAGCAAAGCATCGCCTCCACTAAGCCATTTGATTTTTTCCAAAAGACGTTTTTGTCTTTTTGGAATGGGAGCTGATCGTATGAGATCAGTATCAAACCCTGTCGCTTCAGCAAATTCGACCATTGCATTATCAGTATCGACTTCTTGTTCCACGGCCAATGACGATGCTAGGGGGCATTCCGCTCTTGAAATGAGGGCATTTGCTTGCGATATATACTTCTTCAGAGAGCTTTCAGTAATAACTAAGTGAGGTTTTCCGATATTACTCATCAATTTTCTCCTCGCACTATGTGCATATGTGGTATATCTTGATCATTTTGTCAAAAGACACGTACACACTCAAAAGAATGTGACTCTTGTTTTTAACACGTATTGAACAAATAGTCAACAGTTTTAGCGGTCTAATGATGACGATGTAATCATCAATAAGAAAATAAAAAACCGCAGGAAACATTATTCCTAGCGGTTGTGTGTCTATTACTTACATCGTACTTCTTCAACAGTATTTGTACGAAAGCTATGTGGATGTTTAAGATCAAATTCCCGAATGTGTTGTCGATGCTGTGGATCAAACCCTTCACGACGAATGCGTGCGATAAGCTTCCCGAAGCCTTTCGTATACTTCACGTCGGTAGAAAGATTTGACCGTGAAAGTATGTGATCTGCAACGATCTTAGCACCACGTTGTACTCCAGGACCATCACCACGATCATCAGAATAATGTTGGGAGAGTACAATTAGACGCGACCCAAGATATGCCGCCTCTTCAAGATCGTGAGTGACGAAGAAAATCGTCATATCAGTCTCTTCCCATAGCTCCAGAAGGAATATTTGGAGATCTTCACGCGTCCCAGGATCTAGCGCACCGAATGGTTCATCCATCATAAGGATCTTTGGACGTTTGATTAGCGCTTGTACCACAGCTACACGCTGTCGCATACCACCAGAGAGTTCATGAGGATATTTTTTTGAATGACTGTTCAAACCGACCTTCTCCAAATAATGCATTGCCTCATCAATAATCGCTATCTTTCGTTTTTGCCATTGAAAGAATGACAATTCAAGACGCTTCCCGAGAGTAACATTGTCCAGAACGCTCATATTAGGAAATAGTGAGTATTTCTGATAAACAATTCCCCGTGAAGGATCAGCAAAACCAACTGGCTCACCACTAACCAATATTTCACCGGAAGAAGGAAGCTCCTGACCCAATATCAGACGCAAAAGAGTTGATTTCCCAGCACCTGAAGGGCCAACAACTGTCACCAATTCACCATGTGCTACAGAAAGATCGATATCATCAAGGACGACATGATCTCCATAAGCTTGATATACGTCCTCAAGATGAAGAAGGTTACTATTTCTTAACTCATTAGCCACCATGACTATTATCTCCTGTTATTTACTTGCATGATACCAAGAAAATTGACTCCGTATTGTCCAGCGCAGTAGCCAATCAACGACAAAACCAATAAACGTGATCCAAAATACATAGGGGATGATCACAGACATGTCCATGTAACGTGTCATGAGAAATATCCTATATCCCAAACCACTACTAGCTGCCAGAGATTCTGAAGCGATCAGAAACAACCAAGCTGCACCCAGACTCAGACGTACTGAATCAATCAAGCGCGGAAAGATACGTGGCATAACAATACGATACATAACCTCCCACTGAGAAGCACCTAGTGTAAGCGCCTTAATAATCTGTTCACGAGGAATTGCCTTTGTAGAAAGATGCATATCACGTGTGATCAGAAAAACTGTCCCAAGAAAAATTAATGTGATCTTTCCAGCTTCCCCCACACCAAATATAATGATAAGGATTGGCAATATTGCCAGGGGTGGAACAATGGAAAGAAAAGTTAAAATTTTCAGGAAAAGAGTTTCTGTCCCAGGAAAGAGACCTACCCGCACACCAACTAAAAAACCGACAAAGGCTGAAAGGGTAATTCCGATACCAATACGAGAGAGACTCGAGGTTGTATCGGATAACATAACATATTCTCCTGTACGTTTATTCTCAGTAAAGGCAAGTCGATCGATCGAGTCAATCATTTTTGAAACTGGTGGCATCAATTTATCATTCGGATTCTCCGCAAGACGAATTTCTGACCCAATCAAATAGATACCAATCAAAAGAATAAAAGGCAGTGCCATCATCCACCACTTAAGAGGTGACTGAGGAACAGCGTGTAAACCAAAGAATTGGGGTTGTTTCATTGACATTCTCCGTTGTTGATTATATTTCAATAATCGTAAAAGGAACTTATCCTGTTGTATAGCAGGATATGCTTGCTTCGTAGTGACTACGAAAAATGCATATCATGTTATATAAAATAGATGAGTCCTCCCTCTCGGTTGAGAGAGAGGACCCCGTTGCAATTTACAGTTTACCGTTTGCGGCAGCTTCCATGAAGGTTGCATCAAAGCGCAGCTTCACGTTACTCTTATCTCCCACAATGCTATCGTCGGGATATTGTATCCCAACAACGTCAGCATTTGGAGCGCCTTCGGCATACAGGCCGTGCTCAAAAGCAAAGATACGAACGTGATCCATTGTTGTCTTAAGCTCTTCACTCCTTGCGAAAGTATTAGCATCAGCAGCAGTATAGAACATTGATGTCGTACGCAGTTGCGCATTGTATTCGGGAACCGTTGCTCCGGTTACTTCTGCCATGTAAGCAATAGCTTCTTTACCGCTCTTCCCGCGACTCGTCATGACGTTCATGGTTTCGTACCACGCACCTACCAATGCCTCTTTGACACTGTCAGGCAGATCAGTCCGTACCACAAGCATATCAATGATCTCACCAGGAATTTGCGATGACTCGAATAAAAGATTAGCACCCTTTTCATTTCGAATCGCCAACAACATTGGATTCCATGTCACAACAGCACTATCAGCTGCGGCTATGAAAGTGGAAGAAATTTGCGTGTCAGCTGTATTCACGACTTTGACATCTCGCTCATTCATACCACACTTCTCATCCAAACCACGAGCCAGAAGATAATGTGATACAGAAAGTTCTACGAGAGTAATGGTTTTACCCTTAAGCTCACATAGATCCTTTATCCCCTTCGCGACTACGCCATCATTTCCATTACTGAAGTCGCCGACGATAAGTGCTGTGACATCCACGCCACCAATGGCTGGAAAGGCCAGAGCATCCATATTGGTCATCGTCACTGCATCGAAATCACCAGCTGTCAACAGATTGATAGAATTGATATAATCGTTGATTCGCTGATATTCGATCTCAACACCCTTCTTATCTGCCCATTTCTTAAGAATGCCAGAATCAGCTGCATATGCCCACGGCTCCCAGCCCACATAGGGACTGGAGGCAATTTTATATACATCTCTTGCCCAGGTGTTACTCAGGGCGACCATCGCAATGACACTGGCAAACATAATCATCTTGAAATTTTTCACTAGTCTTTCTCCTACTCTTCATAAAGTTGATAGATGCTATCGAACTGACAAACATCTCATTTGTGATATTGACATCATTCGTCATGCCACTTTTTTCTACGGCCCTTGCCGCCTCTTCCACTTACTGCACCGACTTCTCAAAATTCTCAAGAACCTCTTTGAACTGATCGGCGATTTGACTTTTGTTCACATACCTCATTAGTAGACCAGAATAAAAATCCTTTTTCATTCTGACCAGAGTTGTGGCTCACTTCACTCCAGTTGTAAACCATTTAATTACTGCTTTACGCAGCTTCATCAAGATCCAGAGAGATCATGCCGCTAACATCAGCACGATTACCATCCTCCATACGCTCAATTGCCTGTTCACCTTGATTGGTCAACTCATTGAACTTGAGGATCTCAGCTGCCATTCCTGGCAGTGCTTCACGACGATATGCGCTAATCTCATCCATTGCATCCAAGATATCTTTCATCGAACCAGCCAGAACATCCATATCCAGTGATGCTGTAGAAGCGCGTTTATGAATTTCTACGCCCTGTTGCTTCAAGCGTTGCGCATTACTAGCCAACATCTGATTGGTTGTCTTGTTGAGTGCCTCGATCTTATCCAGTGTAATCTTCTGATGCGCCAAAGCATAAGCGATCTGGACGGCAACCGAAAGAGCACTAACTGTTACGCTCATTGCACGATTAACACCACGAACTAATTCCTTGTTATTTCGAATGATGAGCTCTGTGCTAAGCACTCCTTGTTGATTGGTCACCAATTGTTGTTGCAGATCCGCAATTCGTTGCCGAAGAGGGAAAAGTAACTCGTCCTGAATGAAGCGCTTACGCTCATCATCCATTTCATTTGATAACCGGTACTCAAGCTTAGTATCAAGGATTTGACCCATTTCAATCTGGCGAACCAGCTTATGAGTCAGGTCACGCATCAATCTCTGATCCTCACCAAGAATCCCATTGTCACGCAGTAACTGCGCCTTGCCGTTCTCGAGCGACTTCAAAATTGCATCGATCACTTCCTGGCCAGTTTGATACTCCATGAAATAGCGCTTCATTGGTGTGCCAACAAATGGGACCCAACCAAAAAGCTGTGCGAACCAGCCGATTGAAAAATTCATTCCACTCGGATCAAGCTCACTTACTTTTTCCTGAAGCTGCAAGAGTGCGTTTGCTACATCACTTCCTTCATTTGCCTTACTCGAAAGCTCACGAACGCGACCATCCATCATGCGACTGCGGTGGGCAGACTGTGTCTGTAGACTATTCCCCATTGACTCGATTGCAGCAGTACGTTCTTTCTGCGCTTCGAAGTCCTCACTGGAAAAATTGACCAACATTTCTGCAAACTGTTCGG
>JAUVJK010000084.1 GCA_030592425.1 Candidatus Moraniibacteriota bacterium | reverse complement strand
CGAAAGAAGAATTTTATCACCTTCAATGATCACGCCATAAACCGATGGACGAAAAGACATCTCATCCACAGAGACTTTATGTAGATCATCGTTCCAGTCACGACATGTGATCAATTTTCTTTTTGGGTCATGCATTGTTGTATATTTATGATGATACTAGTTGTTTTCGGAAGAACTTTGCAATTCTAAATATGCACGCCATTTCGTGAGGACTGCTTGGAATGTCTCTTCCCTTCCTGGGATCTCATATTTTTTGAGTGGTGTTTGCTTATACTGTTTGAGTTGATAAAATTCTTTTATTTGTTCTTTCGTGAAAAAATTGTGTAAATCGTGTGTATCGCGACTTTCTTTATACTTCTCATAGGACAAATCATTTCTATTTAAAAACTCCTCGATTAGATTACCTTGTGTTTCGAAGTTTATCTGTTCGTCAGGGCTATCTATTTCAGATAATGCTATTTTCCAGATCTGTCGTAACATTTCTTCCATCATATCTTTGTCAGGAGAAAATGATCCATAAATACTTGGGAGATCATCCTTTTTCGCCATTTCAATTAATAAAAAATGTGGATTCTTTAGAACAGTGTATACTGCATAGACTGGATTTTTTACAAAGAACACTTTTGGGTCTACATGCAGATAGCCCTCAAAATCGACAATAATTCCTTTTTCTAGTCGGCTCTCAACCATCTCTTTTGCAAGGAGTTGTAGTTTTATAGCGCTCATTGCATCAGAGAAAATACTTTCAGCGTAATTTAGCATCGTCATGTGCGGTTGTCTTTCCATGTTGATGTCTATATATTGTGGAATAGTATTGTACACACCTTCCTTAGCGATTGCGTGTGCTTTCGAATCATTTTTATCTGCAGTTGATAACTGTAATAATAATATTTTCAATTTATTCCATGAAACAATAGTATTAGCTTCAGAGGGAAAATATTCTTTTAGGTAGTTATAATATTTTTTGTAGAATTCATCAGGAAAATCTGGTAATATAAATTGATTATTCCCATCCTCCCCTTCAATATATTCATGATCTAGACTTAATTTGCTGGTGTTTCGCATGTCTATCTCGCCAAATTTTCCTTTGAAGCCAAGTTTGACAGCTCCTCGGACTAACTCATCATAGTTGCCTGCATGACCTTTCCAGCTGCTTTCTGATGATTGTCCGTAGGGCATATTTGAATAGCCTTCGGTAATCAAATAATCTGCGAGACTTGCCGTTTTATTGAGGAAGTTGGAATTAATCTCTTGATACTGTTTAGTATGTTTATAACCAACAAACACAGTGTCTATACCCCCTGGTAAGCGGGCGTAGGAAGAATTCCATGGGTGATAGTCACCCGTCACATCTTCTTTTTTATGGCGTAGCGCCCATTGCTGATGTTCAATTTGAGTATCAAATATTTCAATAAGTTTTGGATTCATTTTATCTCTTAATTCGATATTGTTTTGGAAATCATGCAATAAATATCGCTGATCCCTAAGTAGATATCCATCTTGCAACGCACCACTCTTATTGGTAATCTTCTCCGCTATTATGCGATCCTTTGCAATACCCTCTTCCAGATTTTTGGCTCGTGCATCAGCGTCAATGGCTGAGATCTGGCCTTCTGGGATTCCAAGTATCTCACAGATCTTTTGGGCGTTCTTATAGCCAGTCTGATCCAAAATCTCTGGAGTCATAATCTTCTCTAGTGTGCGATAATCCCAATCTTCTGGAGCTTCTTCTATTTCATGCAATTTCTCTTGGAGGTTCTTGTCAATTGCTATTGCGCCAATCTTATAGACACCTAAGGCAATAGGTGTTCCAGCTGCAGCGCCCATAGCGAGAGCTTTCAAAAAATTGCGTCGAGATAAGTTTACCTCCTTATTCTCTGTAGCAGTTTCATTTTCTAACTCTTTGGGAGGAGTTCTCTCCTTATTAGTGATGGGAGCTTCTGATGGTGGAAAGCGTTCCTTCATACGTTTTAAGTCGTTTAAAGAATTTCTATTTATAATGCATTTTATAGTAATCTTGATATGCGCCACTTTTTACGTCCTTCCACCATTGTTCGTTTTCTTGGTACCACGTGACAGTGTCTGCGAGTCCTTTGTCTAGTGTCACAGATGGTTCCCAACCGAGTTCATCTTTAATTTTTGTGTAGTCGATATCGTAGCGGAAGTCATGTCCTTTGCGGTCCGCGACATATTCTGTGACATCCTTTTCCTTTTTCCCAAGTAATGCAATTAATTTCTGCACGATCTGCAAGTTGCTTGGTTGGTTGTTCCCACCGACGCCATAGGTTTCACCAATTTTCCCTTCATGAAGGATAAGGTCGATCGCAGTGCAATGATCACTGACATGCAGCCAGTCTCGCACTTGATTGCCCTTGCCGTAGATTGGCACTCTCTTCCCTTCGAGAATATTAGTAATTGCGAGCGGGATCAACTTTTCTGGATGATGAAATGGTCCATAATTATTGGTGCAATTTGAGATCGTGATGGGAAGTTCATGCGTTCGGTGATATGCACGGACAAAATGGTCTGAGGCTGCTTTGGATGCACTATAGGGGCTACTCGGGTCATAGGGTGTCTCTTCTGTAAAAGCTGGTTCATCGAGTCCGAGATGTCCAAATACTTCATCAGTAGAAATGTGGTGAAAACGTTTTTTGCCGTTTTTTAGCGCAGCGTCAAGAAGGACTTGAGTGCCAATGACATTTGTTCGTACGAACTCAGCGCTCGAGTGGATCGAACGATCGACATGACTCTCTGCAGCAAAATGTACAATAGCGTCTACATCTGCGATTAATTGATTCATCTTATCAACATCACAAATATCCGCTTTGACAAATGTATAACGCGTCTCATCTTGACATTTTGCAAGATTAACAAGGTTGCCAGCATATGTAAGGAGATCAACATTTACGATCTCATAATCTGGATACTTCTCAAGAATATGATGAATAAAGTTGCTCCCGATAAATCCTGCTCCACCTGTTACTAATAGTTTCATAAGTTTGTTTATTAATATGTACTTATTTGTCGAACGAGATGATATAACAATTAATATGACATACTTTTATGTAGTCTTCAGATCCTTTAGTGACGGATGAACTTGATCTTTTTCTGACACGATCACATCAACATCAAGCTTTGGCCAGTCGATCCCAATTTCTGGATCATTCCACATGATGCCTGCATCAGCTTCAGGCGCATAGTAATCTGTACACTTATAAGCAAAGAATGTGTCATTTTCTAAGGTAAGAAAACCATGTGCAAAACCTTGCGGAATCCAGAATTGTTTTTTATTCTCTCCTGAGAGT
>JAUVJK010000076.1 GCA_030592425.1 Candidatus Moraniibacteriota bacterium | reverse complement strand
TAGGTCTGCACGATTATTATTATCATAAGAGATCGTATATGTCGCACGCTCCCCACCTTTAATAGTATCTGGACCCGTAACTAATACAACAACATTCTCCTCATTAAAAAAACTACGCTGTAAGAGTACTGATGAGGCAACAGAAAGAACGATCACACTAATGATCGTAAGGCCAGCTAAACCTATAAGCAATGCTTTAATATGCTCTTTCGTAAAGCGGATAAACTTATGCTGCCATGTATTGCGTGGAACAAATTCCTGTCGCACATCCTCCGCCTGTTCTATCCTGCTATATTTTGTGCGTGCATGATCACGATTTGCATATTCTGAATCAGCTTTTTGAAGATCATCACTAATTTTTTTAAGTGCCATAAAATTTCTTTATTTTCCTCTATTGTACCAAATGTTTAGCTTATCGCATAATCCATCCAGCAATGTGTGTGTTACATGATCGTAACATTTGTATATCTGTATTTGCTGCACGAATTTTCACAAGATTTTTCAAGGAATATTGCGGAATCAATCGTAATATCTTAACGGCATTCTGGGAAAGCATAACTGCATCACCTACAGATCGCGTACAAGAAGCACATAAAAGACCACCAGATGCAGCACTAAAAAAAATACGATCTGTTGTCACAAATACACGTACGCACAGAGCACAGCGTCCAAATGCGAAATGATATCCCAAAAGCTGGTACAACTTCACCAAAAATGATTCCGTTAATAATGTCATCGTCTCTCTTTCTCCACCAGAAAAAGCATAGTGATCAAGGAGACGAAGATACGTCAAATAGAGCAAAAAGATCTTTTGATCATGCTCACTATCATCAATCAAACGATCAAAAAGATTCCGCGTGCGATAGGCACATTGCAATGCATCCACATGTGTTCGCAACGCGCAAAAATCGTATTCAGCGACTGCTGACTTGATCGCACCAGGACCACGTCCACGTACAATAGCAATATGCGAAAGCATGAAGTCCTCTAAGTGAGGTGCATTCTTTGATGTCATCCTGCGGACACCTTTGCCAACCACTACGAATTTCCCTGCTTCGAGTGTATAAAGCGTATAGAGACGATCTGTCTCGCCAATCTTCCGCTGTCGCAAAATAATCCCATGATAATTATATTCCATAGTTCTCTTGTAGCAAGTATAGCGATCAATTTTTCTTCTAAAAAGAATCCCTGCATTAAATCACTGATTAATAAATGATTCTTTTTCTTTCCTGATAAATAATCGTCTTTGAAAAAGTTCAGTCCTTTCCTAAGTATAGTGTGATCTCATTTTCATCGATCGTCACGGTTTTGATCAAATCGTTCTGTGTTATTTCTCCCTGTATCATTTCTGTAGCGAGCACCTCTTTCATAATAGTCTCTTGATACTCATCAAAAACCTGATCCAATCCAACGTAACTGATAGTGATACGATCATCAACCTGATAGCCCACTTCTTTGCGCATTTTTTGGATATGACGAATTGCTTCACGTGCTTGCCCTTCCCGCTTTAATTCTGGCGTTATCTTCGTATCGAGAAGAATCTCTTTTTCAAGGACATTATCAAATGTCACGACTTTCACATTTAATTCTTCCTTGATAATTTCTACAAGCTCTTGCTTTAAAGATTCACTTACCTCTTCCAATCTTTGCCCTTTGATCTTTAACTCACTAAGTGGTTGCCGCACCTTGATCTGCGCCTTTGCGCGCAATTGCAATGCGTCCGTTATAATACTCCTCACATTTGTCATACTTTCCATCAATTCTTCATCGATAACCGCAGTATCCATCTGTGGATAATCTACAAGATGCACGCTCTCATTCATCGTTAAAGAGCGATAGATCTCTTCTGCAATAAATGGTGTAAATGGTGCGATTGCTTTTGCGAGTTCTACCAGAACATAGTGCAGTGTTGCATAAGCAGCATTCTTATCAGTGTCATCTTCAGATTTCCAAAAGCGTTTACGACTACGACGAATGTACCAATTCGACAGATCATCAACAAACGGTCCAAATGTTCTCGTTGCTTTTTGTAAGTTGTATGCTTCCATATAAGTATTCACAGAATCAAGCAGTGTATGTAACTCTGAAATAATCCATCGATCAAGTAGGTGTTCGCTTGGCACATATTTTTTTGGAGCCTCCCATTTGTCGACAGCCGCGTACATAAGGAAAAAACTATGACTTTGCGTCAGCATGCGCATCAATCCGCGTGATATCTCTGTAAGGTCCTTTTCATTGAAATTCAGATTTTCTGCTGCAACAACGGGAGAGCTCATCAGATAGAGACGTAGTGAATCTGCACCGTACTTCTCCACGATCGTCATTGGATCAGGATAGTTCTGTAATTTCTTACTCATTTTCTTTCCATCTTCAGCAAGAACGACACCATTAACGATCACATTCTTGAAAGCTTTCTTTTCCATGACACCGCCAGCAAGAACATGGAGATAATAAAACCAACAACGTGTTTGATCAACACCCTCTGCAATAAAGTCCGCTGGGAAGCCAGATGTGAATTCTTCCTTATTCTCAAAGGGATAATGCATCTGTGCATACGGCATTGAGCCACTATCAAACCATGTATCGAGAACATCTGGTACGCGCTTCATCGTTCCATCACATGCATCACATGCATACATCACATCGTCAACAATGTGTTTGTGAAGATCGTCAATCTTTACACCTGCTTTTTCTTCAAGTTCGTCAGCAGCGCCAAAAACATCTTCTGCGCCACAACCAGCATCACACCGCCACACGGGAATCACGCTTGCCCAAAAGCGTTGTCGTGAAATTGACCAATCACGCGCACCATCAAGCCATTTCCCAAAACGACCCTCTTTCATGTGCGCTGGTGACCAATTGATCTCCTGCGCATTGTTCAAAAGTTGTTTCTTTATTTTTGTCACAGAGACAAACCAGCTAGATGTCGCATAATTTAGTAGCGGTGTATCACATCGCCAACAGTGTGGATAACTATGCTCAAATTTTTCCTTATGGAGAAGAAGTCCTCGATGTGCAAGATCTTTGATCACTTCAATATCTGTCGCTTGATGATCATCGATTGGTTTCACATGGAGACCAGCCAGTGGCACACCAAGAATTTTGGAAATGACCCCATTCATAGCAACATGCTGTACCCATGGTAGTTTTTCCTTTTTCCCTAATGCCATATCATCCTCACCAAATGCTGGTGCAATATGTACGACACCCGTACCGTCTTCTGTCGTCACAAAGTCCGCATTATATACCTTCCATCCATTTTCACGGTCTTTAAGATCATTCTCTTGTGCATACGCATCATAAAGTGGTGTATAAGATAATCCTATAAGATCAGAACCTTTCATTGACGCAATAATTTCACCAGTCCCATTTTGGAAATGTTCTTTTTGCTCCTCAAAACGGTCTTCTGCCAAAATATAATATACATCTTGTTGTGATGGATCATCACACACATCTTTTACCATCACGTATACGATATCTTCACCAACGGCTAGAGCGACGTTTCCTGGCAGTGTCCACGGTGTCGTTGTCCATGCAAGTATAAATGTATTCTCATCAAGATCCTTCCCCGCGAT
>JAUVJK010000049.1 GCA_030592425.1 Candidatus Moraniibacteriota bacterium | reverse complement strand
GATTGTTCTCCTTATTATTGTGACATCGTTTGTGAGCCCACTATTGATCCGTTTTATGAGTCGATCACCAGAACATCAGAAGGTGGCTTAACCTTTGACGGAGACTCTCTTTTTTGATACTATATTACCTGTTACGTAAATATGAGCGAAAGAGACATTAAAAAATATGCACACATAGCTCAGTCTCCGCCAGAGGCGGACAGCCTGCCTGCCGGTAGGCAGGGGTCCGAGCAGTTGGCTCCCTGCCTGCCGGCAGGCAGGTTAACCAAACGGTCGGGGGTTCGTCCAAAAACCACTAAAGGGTTTTGGACGCCATGCACCCTTAAGGGGTACAAGGCGAAGCCTACTATAAATTATTATGGAATTGAAGTATACTGTCTATATCTTATATGATTATGGTAACAAACGTTTTTATGTTGGAATTACGGAAGATTTAGATCGAAGACTTAAGGAGCATCAAAGGGCGAAATTATCACATCGTAATAACAATTATGTTAACATATTTATTGAAGTGTATCGAAATAAAAATGATGCCCTAAGGAGAGAAAGATATTTAAAAACAACAAAAGGTAAATTTACATTGAAGGCAATGTTGAAAGAGACATTAAAAAATATGCACACATAGCTCAGTCGGTAGAGCAGTTGGCTCTTAACCAAACGGTCGGGGGTTCGAATCCCTCTGTGTGCACAAAAAGTCGATGGATGTGGGTTAGTTGCGAAGCTCTTTATAAGAAGGTCAAGGGTTCGTCCAAAAACCACTAAAGGGTTTTGGACGCCATGCACCCTTAAGTGGTGCAAGGCGAATCCCTCTGTGTGCACAGAAAATAAAACGTCGCAGTAATCGTGGCGTTTTGTTATAATAGGATATGTAATATACTCCCGTAGCTTAATGGATGCCTGCCCGCAGTGCATACCACGTTAATTGTATTTACCAATCTGTACGTCCCTGTAGTTTAATGGATAGAACAGAGGTTTTCTAAACCTCCGATGCAAGTTCGATTCTTGCCAGGGACACAAATATTTGTAAATATTCAATGCTATTATGCATGCGTTGCAGGCGGGGAACAGAGGTTTCCTACCTACCCGCCTCTGGTGGGATCCTCCGATGCAAGTTCGATTCTCGCCGCCTGCCTGCCGGTAGGCAGGGGAGCGCTGTGATTAATAACTGATTAATCAGTTATTTTTCCTGACCATACTTTAAATTGGGAATTTTCTGCAAGGATGTGTGATGACATTTGTGCATTTATGAACTGTTCTTCGAGATCAATGCGATTCTGTGCTACAAGAATGAGTTTGCCATCTCCTTTTAAGTACTGTGGTGTAGTTGCTATTAGTTGATGGAGTGTTCTGTAATGTTCTTCTTTTTCAGTGTGGATTGGGGGATTTGAAATGATGAGGTTGTACTTATTTTCCTTACATCCTGCAAGAGAATCAGTATTGAACATGTTATTGTTTTGTGGAAAATTGATCTTCGCTGCTTTGAGAGAAATGATATCTCTATCAAGGAGGTCAATCTTTGTATCTGGATACAAGTCGTTGATGATACGTGCAATGATCCCACTACCGCAACCATAGTCAAGAATGTAAGAATTCTTTTGGATAGAGAGAAGGATGCTATCGAGAAGGAATTTTGTGCCATTATCAAGTTGCCCAGAAGCAAACATCCCTGGATAAAATGTAGTAGGCAAAGATAATGGAGTATCTATATGCGGTGGCTTATATAAAAGAGAAGCGGTTTGTGTGAAATCTTTGAGACAGGTTTTTGTTTTTTTGGGTTGTTCACGGGAGACCTGAGATGAGATAATACGTACTCTTTTTTTGAATCCACGAACGTCATTATTACCAAAGAAATCCCTCATCTTACTCTGAGCACCTTTGATCCCTTCATCATTGAGACCATAGACAATGATGTTACCATCGTCATTGATCACAGTAGATACTGCATGGAGAATCATATCAAAAGCCTCATGAGATTTTGGGAGACGAATAATAACTGTAGTGTAGTTATTTTTATCTGGCCATGTTTTTGGTGCTGTCTCAGCGCTCCACCAACGATTCCATGTATCGTAAGAAAGTTCTTGCAAAATTAGTTCTTTTGATAATACTGAGGAATAATTTTCTACGAGAAGAATCTTTGTATCCAATGAAAAATGCGGTAAGAATTCTCGGAGAACACTTGCCGCAATATCATTTCTTGTAGATTGTTGGTGTATTGCTGTCATGACGAAAAGTTAGTATTAAATAATACTAGGATAGGATCACTATCTAGATGCCATTTGTTTTCTTATAAGCTTTCCATTGTTTATTTGACCAGTTACTTGGTTTCTTTGTGAGGTCTGCGTCAACGACATCATCTGGATTTGGATAATCTTTTGGTGATTTATAATTACTTTTAAAGGTCTTCTCAATGATCGTCTCACCATCCTTATCAACAACGGTTTGTGTGAAATATGTTTTCATCGATCCATCTTCATTCTTCTCTGTAACGATTGGGCCTGTCATTTCTACATCACGTCCATCTGGCGTGCCATAAAAACGAAAGATGAGCTCTAAGCCTTCAATTTCTGGTTGCATGAGGATATAGCCAGGTGTATTGTTTTTAAAACGAAAATCTGGTGCTGGTACATAAACTGTTGCGTCGAAACCAATTGGTGTGTAGTAGTGAACGGGATAGGAATGATTGCGACGCTGAGTGATCTCCATACCAGTCATGATCGCATTACGAAAAAGTGTCGTTGAGACTTGGCATATACCGCCACCATACTCTGGTTTAGTCTCTTTGTCTTTGATCACAAGCTCTTTTTCAAATCCATGTTCACCATCAACTTCTCCAAGAAGTTTGACGAAAGAAAGTTCTTCATTAGGTGCGAGGACAACACCATCAAATCTACTCGCTGCTGTTTTGATATTATGGATACGTTTTTTCGTAGACCCAGAAAAATCAGAACGTCCTTCGCCAAGAAATGTTGTGATCCCAAGTTCGTTTGCACTTTCCGTCGTCACTTCGGGTATGACTGATTCGTAGACGAGATCGATCGTATTTTCTTGATCCTGCGAATAGTTTATCAAGCCGTTGTGAAGTTTCGTGATACTTTTATCGATGTTGAGTAGTCGTCCATCTTGATGTTTTTCACGTGTAATTATATTGTCATTATCATCGACACCAAATTTTGCATCAATTGGGTCAATGTTGGCGCGCACTGCTACTTCATTCAAGAAGATGCGCAGTTGGTTGTCATCAACGCTGAACTTTTCATTGATGTGCATAAAATCGGCATTCCTCCGAGATAGCGTTATTGCACACGGTGCATTGAGTGCACAGGCATATATATTTGCACCATTGGAACGATCTTCAGGGTGAAGAAAAAGCGTTGGCGTAATATTGATCCAACTCAAAGCTTCAGAAAGTGCAATATCTTCTGTATAATCTCCAATAGTTAAGATGAGCTGTTTCTCCGTTTGATCGCTTTCATTTGCCTGAGCACTTGCAGCGCATGTGATGATCACAGACAGAAAGAAGAAGATAGAAAGACTAAAAACGGATGATCTTATATATATCATATACTATCTAGAATAGCGCAAGAAAAAGGGGAATACAAGTCATTTTTACTCAAAACAAAAAAGAGACAATAATGGCTCTTTTTTGTTCTTGAAGTTGAAGGGATTTTGACTAGAAGCCACGTACTTGGATCTTCTTTGTTTTTGTTGTATCAGCCTTTGGAAGACGAATCGTAAGAATGCCATTTTTGAGAGCTGCATCAGCCTTGTCAGAAACAATATCAACAGGGAGTACGACGCTACGAGAGAATGAACCCCAATAACATTCTTGATAATAATAATTCTCATCTTCTACTACCTCTTCTGTTTTCCGGTCGCCTTTGATCGTTACCATATCATTGTTGATCGCGACATCAAGATCTTCTGGTTTTACGCCAGCGATTGTTGATTTGATCACAATATCATCTTCTGTTTGATAGACATCGATCGTTAGCTGACCCTCTTCATCGACTGTCTCTTCTGCCCATTCTTCTTGTTGGGACTCTTGCTTTTGTTGTTGGGGCTCTTGTCGCATTGGCATTTGAGTTTCGGTTTCTTCAGCGTAGACAGGCATTGCTTGCATGTCTTGTGGTTTATCAACACTGCGTGCACCAGTGAATTTGTCGAGAAAGGATCGTTTTTCTTTTTGTTCCATAGAATTATTGTGGACGATTTAATGATGTTTTCATTATAAAGAAAAGTTTACTCTTGTGCAAGTTTTTTATTTACAGTGAAGAGGCTTATTAATAGAAAAAAAGTGAATAGGCCTATGATCGCAAAGGGTACAAAAAGAGGAATAGTATCCTGGAGAAGAATACCAATATTGTAAAGAGTATGAACGAGGGTTGCACCGAAAAGAATGATGAATATACGACCAAATGTAGGGCGTGGATTTGCTACGACACCATAGCCAATAAGTCCAGCGGTGGTCATGTGTACGAGAAAGATACCAAAGATCTCTGGTCGTAAAAGATTTTCAATACCAACATTGAAGGCAATCAATGAGATTTCTGTAAATGCAAAACCAAGTCCCATTAACATAGAGTGAAGAAGAATACTGCGACCGTAGGTGTAGAATTCGATCTGTCGTGTAATGACGATATACTTCATGATCTCTTCGATGAGGACTGCAACTGGTAGAAATATACTCATTGAGAGCGCAAGATTTTGTGACCAGGACACATCATAGCTATTGCCAAAGAATATCTCCCACAGAATGAGGGCAAGCTGTTGAAAAACGAGCGCGGCAATTGCCGCAAAAATGCCAAGTGAAAGTGATTTGATCCACGTCATGTTTATTTTTGTTTTAGTGTATTTATGATGCGTTGGAGTCTATTTATAATCGGAGTATTGTCTTCTATTTTACCATTAAATAATGGAAGAATCTTTTGTGCTAGAGTGAGGTATTTTTCTTTAAATCCAATGTGCTCATTTTCTAATTGATCAAGTCGATCTAGTATAGCAGTGTGTGATGTGCTTGTAAGAAATGTAGCAAATAACTCAAGTGCATTATCATCAGGGTGTCCATGCTCAGGATGTATATTGTGGTCAGAGAAGAAATTACCTTCTGCTATTATGTCCATAAATTCTTTATCTCCAAAAAGTGTTTGTGCAAATTCTCTGTATGTCTTTACGTTCTCTTGAATATTTGATTCTGAATAATCTCCAGGTTGTGTTGGATCGAAAATGTTTGTAATACCAAGATGATAATCTAGTGCATGTATTGCTTCGTGGTGACTTGTATTTCGCAGTGTGAAATGAGCGTTGTACTTTTCATGCTCGGCTTCTTTTATTTGCGCGGTTGTGAACATGAGAGAATAATCGTTTCCAATCCCATTGTTGTCAACGCCTGCATTGGAATATTCTGAACTGACAAAATGAAGATCCTTGATCACACTTCCTGGATCGAAGCCAAAAGAATATTCTGCCATCGCTGCTCCTTGATAGATTGATTTCGCATAGGTCGCTAAGAATTCTTGTGGTACATCTTTTTCTTTGTAGACATTGTAATTTCCAGATTTTTCAGGTATGTTATTGGAGAAATATTCTTTGAGCGTGCCAGCTCGATAAAGATCTACAAGATAATCAGAATCATATGGACTATTTACATCAAGAACTCTTGATTTAAGAATATGATATTCCTCCATATTAATCTCTGGTAGTATTGGTTCTCTAGCTTGTGCGACTGCTGAGAGAGAAAGAAGCGCTGTTGCTGCAGTAATATGTCTAAAAAATGGATGATGGATCATTTTTTGATTCATCTCATCCAGAAAACTGCCTTGTAGTATTTTTTCTGGTGTTACTGCCGAGCTGTCTACTGTCGCTTTTTCAAACATAATATATCAGCATTCATTTAATCGAGATCTAAAAGGTGATCTGGTCGATGTGTTTTTTGAGTTCACTGAGTTTCTTTTGTGCAGTCGCAAGATTCTCCTTCTCTGTAGTGACAACTTTTTTTGGTGCTTTTGAAACGAATTGTTCATTGGAAAGGCGTTTCTCGATGCTATTGATATAGTTCTGTGTTTGCATGCTTTCATCCGTGAGACGTTTTTGTTCTTTAGCGATATCGATAATGCCTTCGAGATGAACATAAAGTTTCATGTCAGTAAGTGTCGCACTCGCTGCATGTTTTTGTTTTTCGTCACTATGTAAAATGGTGATCGTGTTGACACGTGCAAGGCGTTTGATCAGTTCGTTATGTGTTGTGATCAATTCTTCTTTCTCTGTCACGACCGTGAGTGGAATAGCTATTCCCTGATCGACCTTATAAATGGCGCGGATATTGCGGACCTTTGTAATAAGATCTTTGATCTTTTCGAAGTTTTTCTCATCGACATCCTCTTTTGTGTGCGGATCGACGATAGGATATTTTTCGACCATAAGCAT
>JAUVJK010000093.1 GCA_030592425.1 Candidatus Moraniibacteriota bacterium | reverse complement strand
ATGTATATTGAATAGATCGTGAGATTTTGTTCGTATTGACGTAGTAGAATAAAAGATGAAATTTTTTATTAGTTTTTTGTTATTGACGATATTGTTTATGAGATCGATGCGGATGCACCTTCATACAGTAGTTTGTATGATATAGAGTGCACATTTGATCAAATCTTTACAGAAAAAGAGATCAATGTGTTTCAATTTGCACAAGAAGAAGATCTGACGCTTGTATGAGTGTATGAATTTGGTCACGCTTTAGGTATTGATCATGTTGAGGTTCCAAAAGCGATCATGTGCCCAATGTTAGGCGATCAAGATCTGGAAGTAATAATCCTCCGGCAAGATGATATCGAGGCCTTATTTGCTATTTGTCCTGCACATTAACAAGCTTTGTTGGTGTGGAGATGCTATTACAATGGTTACTCCTGTGCAACTTGACACTAAATACGTGACGATATACAGTAATGTGCTACAATCATTATATTGTTCACTTTTGTTTTAATTATTATAAACACATGACTATGTTGTGGATTATTATCCCTGTATTGATCTTGGTTATCGCATCAATACGACAAATTAATCAGTACGAGAAAGGTTTGAAGTTCACATTAGGTAAATTTAGCGGTATGATGGAACCAGGTTGGCGACTTGTAGTAACGATCTTTCAATCTTATCAGAAGGTTGATATGCGTGTGCGAGCTGTAGATGTGCCGGATCAGGATGCAATCACAAAAGATAATATTTCTGTGCGTGTTAACGCAGTGATTTATTACAAGGTAAAGGACGCGAAAAAGTCTATTTTGGAGGTCGAAGACTTCTATTTTGCTGTTTCTCAGTTAGCACAGACAACAATGCGTAATATTGTTGGCGCGGTTGAACTTGATGAATTGCTTCAGAAAAGAGATGAACTAGCAGAGAAAATTCGATCGATTATTGACAAAGCAACTGATGAATGGGGTATTGATGTACAGAGTGTTGAGCTTAAGGATGCTGTCCTTCCTGAGAATATGCGCCGTACAATGGCAAAACAAGCTGAAGCGGAACGTGAAAAGCGTGCAGTGATCATTAAGGCAGAGGGAGAGGTAATTGCAGCAGAAAATATGGCAAAGGCGGCGCATACGCTATCATCTGAAACAGGTGCACTCCATTTACGCTCACTGCAAACACTCAATGATCTTTCATCTGATCAGTCAAATACAGTGATCTTTGCTGTTCCTCTTGAGGTTCTACGCGCATTTGAGAAGATCGGAGATGGCGCGACGGAGGGAAAAACTCTCGAAGATAAAAGTAAATGAAGGATTCTTATGACTTTAACGCTGTTGATTGTCGGTAAAGAGGTTTCTTTGCTACTTGCGAAGAAAGGAAAAATTATCGGAAAAAAGAGTTGGACAGATGAAAATGATCTCTCAGAGAAATTCTTCCCGCAGGTTGACACTCTTTTGAAGGAAAATAACTACACAATGAAAGACATTGAGAAGTTTCTACTTGAAAACAATATACCAGAAGGATATACAACAGCGCGAATCGCAAAAACGATCATGGACTCCCTTCGTTACGCGGGTAAAGACTCAAAAAAGTAGGTTATCCACAGTTTTTCACAAGTAAAGTGTGAGTAAGGTGTGAATAAAGTCCTATTTTTTCTTAAAAATGCCTAAAATAGTGTATTTTTGTATTTGACAGGAAATAAATCTCTTGCTACAATATTTATCACTATAAAAATAGTGTACTTCTTGAATATAAATCCGTCTCACGGGTGAGGCATTTAACGTGTCAAGGGGGATGATATCAACAACATTATCGACAATTAAATCATAACTGCAAAACTCAGCAGAAAGATGCTACCCCGCTTTTAGGTCCATAATAAAGCGGAAGCGTTCTGGTGGGTAGTATTTTATGCATAAAGATAAGACCATGAAGGTGCGAGACACCTTCCGCGCTTCGTCATCACTGGCAAAACGCAAATTTTTCAAAAAGCAGCTAGCTGTGACGCTGCCGAATTTGATCGAATCACAGATCAACTCGTATGATTGGTTACTAGAAACAGGTATAAAAGATCTTTTTGATGAGGTGAATCCAATTACGGACTTTGCAGGAAGAGATCTAGAGCTAACCATCACGGACTATTTCCTTGATGAGCCGAAGTACAATGAGAATGTTTCACGTGAGAAGAATGTTTCTTATGAAGCACCACTTCGAGCCAAGGCGAAGCTTTTGATCAAGAAAACGGGAGAATTGCGAGAACAAGAAGTCTATCTTGGTGATTTTCCGATCATGACAGAGCGAGGCACATTCATTATTAATGGCGTAGAGCGTGTTGTTGTTTCTCAGTTGATCCGAAGTCCTGGTGCATTTTTTACAATGCAATATCAGAAAGGAAAGAACCTTTTTGGTGCGAAGATCATTCCAAATCGTGGTGCATGGCTTGAGATCGAGACAGGTATTGATGGTGT
>JAUVJK010000059.1 GCA_030592425.1 Candidatus Moraniibacteriota bacterium | reverse complement strand
CTTCTTGTAATGAAACATCGTATCTGAAAATTTATATTATATTGGAAAAGATGTGAAATAAGTTTATTTTCTCCTCACATAGCGCAATATGACTATTCCGTCTGTCACGGAGCATGCATCATTTAGACTTAACTCGAGCTTTGGACTATTTTCTAAAAATAGTTTCACTCCTTTTCCTAAAATTATTGGAATTAGGCCCACTATATATTCATCAATAATATCCTCTTTGATAAATGAATCAGCAAGCTCTGCACCACCAAAAATCCAAATATCCTTACCCTCTGTTTTTCTCACTTCCAATATCTGTTCACAAATATTTCCACTGATAAATTCCACATTACTATGATTTGTTTCTAATTTTTCATATGATGCAACAAGAATCTTTTTAGATTTGTCAAAGTCGTCAAGAGTTTCTTTTGGACAATCCAAAAATGCAGTCTTTCCCATAATGATTGTATCAATAGAATCCGTAAATTCTGAAAAACTAAATTGTTTTTCTGTATTATAACTCTTATCTTCGTCACCATGAATCCAATCAAATCCACCATTTTCATCTGCAATGTATCCATCCAAACTCATCGCCAAATTGAATATTATTTTTCTATCTTTGTTCATAATTCTGAATAAACTCAATGATTATCTACTGAGCTTATCACAAAAAACTTAATTCTCAAGCTTAGACATAAAAAAGCTCCATAAAATGGAGCTTTTTTGTTTGAGCGGGTAGAGGGAATCGAACCCTCATCCTCAGCTTGGAAGGCTGATATAATGAGCCATTATACGACACCCGCTAGGTTAGTCGAAAGTTCAAAGTTATCAAGTGAAAAGATATCTTCTTATCTGTCGACAATTCATGTCCTATCCAAAATTATCTACTTTTATGTGCCTTTCGTCAATACCCATGCCAGAGAGAACGTCTTTCATCGCATTAATAAATGATTTTGTTCCGACAATATAAAACTGAGCCTGCTTGTAATAATCACAGTATTCCTCGATCATATCAGCATCAATAAAGCCTCTTTCTCCCGCCCATTCATCTTCTGAAATATTATCTTTGAGACCTGTCATCGTATTCACACATTTATATTCTGGTAGTGAGATATCTCTGAGTTCCAGTGCATAAGCTGCACAACTTGGAAGACTATTAGAGTAAAATAACATCTGCTGACGCTCTGATCCCGAAGCTAATTCCTCACGGATCATTGATCTAATCGGTGTAATACCAATCCCCGCACCCATGTAAACAATCTTTTGTCGTTCATCTTCCGGTAATACAAAATGACCAATTGGGCCTTTAAGCGTTACCGTGTCCCCTACTTCACTTGCGATCATACTGCGTTTAAATGCACTATCTGATCCACGCATTACGAAAAGAAGGTCTTGATCAGATGGCGCAGATGCAATTGACAGCGAGCGAAAGGATGGACGATCATCACTATAGCGTGACTCATCAACATCAAGAACAACATATTGCCCTGCCGTAAATGCAAATCCTTTAGGTTTGATATATGTAAATGCAAAAGTATTATCTGCAATTTCTTCTTTTTGAGAAAGTTGTGCTGTGAATTTCTGCATAGTAATTTTATATATTTTTGTATTACTCCTCCTAGAGTAATTGATATTTCTGAAATAATCAATTACCCTTAAAATTCAATCATTACTCTCTATATCTAAATGCACATAAATAATTTTTCACCTTGCAACAATTTTTCTATTTGTTATAATGTTGAGGCGCCTTTACAAAATGCCCCTAGAGACCTCTGAGATCTTGTAAAGACGCCTTACTACACTAGACGTGACCCACTTAAGAGGTCATTGTCACAATTAATTAATATATACATATGAGTGAACAAAAAGAACAAAAGACGATCAAGCAAACAGAAACACAGTCTTTCTGGCTTGGTGTCACGAGCGCACTTGCGGTGATCTTTGCACTCCTCCTCTGGGGAATCATTGCAGATAAGATCAGTTTTAGTAATGGTGCATCTAATACAAACATTGTAAAAGTAGATAAAGATGTACAAGTAGACCCAACACTTCCACCTGCACCTGCTCCAGCAACTGATGAAGATATTACTGTCGAAGAAATAACAGAGAAAGATTGGATTCGTGGTGATAAAAATGCGAAGATCTCGATCATTGAATTCTCAGATATTGATTGTCCTTTTTGTTCACGTCATCATGACACAATGACACAACTCCTCGAGAAATATGACGGTCAAGTAAACTGGGTTTTCCGTCATCTCCCACTTCCACAACTACACCCTGAAGCTCGTACCAAAGCGCTTGCAGCCGAATGTGTTGGAAACCTTGGTGGCAACGACATGTTCTGGGATTACATGGATGGTCTCTTTACAAGTAGTGCACCAGATGAACTCACAGCAGAAGCAAAGAAACTCGGTCTTAACATGGCTGCATTTCAGGCATGTGTTGATGAAGAACGATACGCAGACAAAGTTGATGCTGACATGAAAGACGCAGCAGCGTCAGGAGGCAATGGTACACCACACAATATTGTTGTCATTGGTGATGAGCTAACTGCAATGAAGGGCGCACAGCCAATCACAGAGTTTTCACGATTGATCGACGCAGCTCTTGCAACAGAATAATAAGAAGGCAATATTCTGAATCAGAAAAACCCCCATTGAAAAATGTGGGTTTTTTCTTTACAAAGGGGTTATTCAGTGATAAGCTTGTGAACAACCGTATTCATGTAAATTATGGAAGAATTTTATTACGCCCATCAAGTTGGATTTGCATTTCTGAGTATTATTACGCTCTTTGTGAGTTTTAGTATTGGCATTGTTGTAATCTTTCTTTTTCTCCGTTTAAAAAGAACAGAGAAAAAGCTATTACAATTTTTTGCAGGTAAGAATGCACGTGACCTAGAATCCGTTCTTTTGGATCATAGCACCAAACTTACAAGTTTTGATAAAGAGATTCAAGAGCTCTTCGATATATCAAATCGTATCCATACATTAAGTGCTCAGAGCCTTCATAAGGTTGGTATTGTCCGCTTTAACCCTTTCAAAGATGTTGGTGGCGATCAAAGCTTCGCTCTCGCGCTCCTTGATAGCAGTGACTCTGGTGTTGTTATTTCTTCTCTTCATTCGCGAGAAGGCGCACGGATCTATGTAAAGCCAATCGTCAAAAGCGAGGGCAGCGGCCACGAATTAACAACAGAAGAGCGGGATGCTATCAAACTCGCCCATCCACACAAAACATTTAAAAAAATCTAACACACTATACAATCATGAGTGAAGAGATCATCAAAATTCCATCAACAATTTCTGTAAAAGACCTTGCAAAGCTCTTGAATGTGCCTGCATCAGCAGTCATTACAGAACTTATGAAAAACAAGATCATGGCTACGATCAATGAAGAAATTGACTATGATACTGCAGCTATTATTTCATCAGAACTAGGATTTGAAACACAAGAAGATCTTGAAGTTGATGACGATGAAACGATCACACTTGAAAAAGTTCTTGAAATTTGCGCGAAAGAGCGAGAAACAGATCGCAAGTTACCATCACGACCACCAATCGTTACAATTCTTGGTCATGTTGATCATGGAAAAACAACACTTCTTGATACGATTCGTAGGGCATCAGTAGCAGAAGGAGAAGCTGGCGGTATCACACAGCATATCAGCGCCTACCAGACCAAGAAACGCGGAAAACAAATTACATTTGTTGATACGCCTGGACATGAAGCCTTCGCGGCTATGCGTGAGCGAGGTGTTTCCATTGCAGATATTGCGATCCTCGTCGTCGCTGCGGATGATGGTGTGCGCCCACAAACAGAAGAGGTGATCAAATATTTGATCGATAAAGATATTCCTACAATTGTTGCTATCAATAAGATCGATAAACCAGGAGCCAATCCGATGCGCGTGAAACAGGAGCTAGCTGATAAAGGTATCATAATCGAAGAATGGGGTGGAAAAGTCATGTGTGCAGAAGTCAGTGCAAAAAATAATATTGCGATCAATGATCTCCTCGAAAGTGTCATCCTCCTCGCTGATGTAGAGGGCTTTCGTGCAGATGAAGAACGAAGTGCCCTTGCCGTTGTTCTCGAATCGCATCTTGATCCACAAAAAGGTCCTATTGCTACGGTTCTACTAAAAACAGGTACACTCCGTGTTGGACAAGATATTACTTCTGGAAAAACTTATGGTCGTATTAAGCGCATGGAAGATTGGAATGGCCAATCGATTACCAAAGCTCTTCCAAGTATGCCTGTAACGATCTTTGGGCTGTCTGATACAGCAGAAACAAATGATATCATTCAAGTCGCCTCAGGAAAATCACATGCACGCTTGAAGTCTCAGGAAACAGCAGATCGTCTCGCAGGGGGAGTAAAAAATGTCAAAAGTGCTAATGACAATCCAGATATTCCAAAACTTAACATCGTTGTCAAAGTTGACGTTCCAGGTTCCCTCGAAGCGATCGACCAGATCATCTCAACCTATCCACAGGGAAAGGTTGCTGTAAATTTCATCGGAACGGGCGTTGGTGATGTGACAGAATCCGATATCAAACTCGCTGAAAGTGGTAAGGCTGTGATCTATGCTTTCAATGTGAATGTACGACCTGTCGCAAAACGCCTTGCAGAAGAAAGTGACCTTGAAACAAATACGTACAAAGTAATCTATGAACTTGTAGAGGACGTCAAGGAGAGGATGATCAAACTCCTCCCAGATGAAACAGAACGAACAGATATTGGACAACTAGAGATTCTCGGTATTTTCTTCACAGATAAAGGCAAGATGATCGTTGGTGGTCGCGTTACAAAGGGTAAAGTGATTGCCAAAGACGTTAAAATCGATGTGCTACGCGGTGTCGATGAAGAAGAAAATCCCAAAGTGATTGGCTCTGGTGAGTTAGAAAACCTCCAACATAATAAAGTT
>JAUVJK010000040.1 GCA_030592425.1 Candidatus Moraniibacteriota bacterium | reverse complement strand
TCTAATGATTCACACTGGCTGGAAATGGAGGCATATTCGCTCAAAACTGGTGACATACTAGCGACTGGTGTGCAAGTAACGGCGGCAATTGTGATCCTTTGGGCAGGGATTATCGTTGCCGGAAAAATGGGTGGCGCTGGCGGAAGTATGCTCACAGGATACGCAAATAAAGCTGCAAAATGGGGTGGAAGAATGGCAGTAAAAGGATCTTGGGGACTCACAAAAGCAGGTGGGCGTGGAGCTGCACGCTTAACACGCACACAAGGAATGGTTGGTGCAATCAAACAAAAATGGGATCAATCCGTGGTTGCACCAGGACAAACAGCAAAGTCATCAAATACAGCAAAGTGGTCAGCACGTATGGGCGTAAAAGGTGCACAAGCAAAAGACATCCAAAACCGCGCAAGTCAATACGATAAGGATAACCTTGGCAATGATGATCTCCAAAGTCGCGCTGACAAAGGCGATGCAGCTGCAGTATTGGCACTAGCCAAAAGAGGACAACTTGAAGAAATTCCGGCTACTGTGATCGCACAAATGAATGCTGATCCTGGTGTTGAAGGCCTCCTCAGTGGTGAAATTAAAAAGAAACGCGTTGACCTCATCATCGCAACAAAATACGAACAAGCAATACAAAAAGAGATGACAAAAAATGGAGGAAATCGAGTTGCAGCAAAATCAAGTATAGATCTGGCCGATATCGAAAGAAAAGAGTTTGGCAAACTTGATGCAGAAAAATTTGCTTCACAGGACTGGCATTCGATACGTGGCGACATTACCAAACCACCATCAGACTCTGCTAGGCGACTCGTTCAGGTAGCAAAGAAGGCATCTCCTCAAGCACAAACGGAAATGGTAAAACGTATGAGTGCTGGCGACTTTGCAACATTCAATGAAATCTCAAGTCACCCATAATATTTATTTTCCTCACGTAACAATCCATGAGTAACTCCACAACTGACCTCACACACTACACAATCCCGCATATTGTTTACACTACAAAAGATCCTGCACAACAAAACTGGACTGACTTTGTGGCAATCCAAGAAAAGTTTCTCACACTCGACAGTGATGTTCAGACTATTCTCGCTTCTCCACACACAGGAAAGATTATCGAGGAAATAGGAAAGGATATTGGTTTGTCACCAAAACAAATGGCTGGCGTCGCTCGTATGGTTCGTTTTTATTACTTTAATGAGATTAAGAAAAAAGATTTTGTCACTTACTTACTTAAAGACCCTGGAACCGATAAGAAGACAGCAAAAAGAATTGCACGCCTCATAGAAATTAATATACTAGATAATTCACAAGAAATTACTGGTGAAGCCAATCAAATAACAGTGCCTCTCTCCGAAGCTATCCAACTATACCCAAAAATAGGAAAACAAATGATCTCAGATGCCCCGCTGAAGCTACGAGCACAAGCAGATCCAAAACGAGGTACTGTAACAAATTGGATCTATGATTATCGCGACAAAGTCGAAAGCACTAAGCGTGGGGCAATCGCACGCGGAAAATATCTCTTCAATAGCACAAATGCAAAAGGTCTTTCTGCAGGAGATCGACAGAAAATTTCTCTCGTCCTTAAATCACATGATGAAAAAACACCATTGACGATCGATACAACGAACAAGCAGATTATTTTTCCACAAACACAGAAACGACCATCTGATATCAAAAAAACACCCGCGGAAGAACCCTTAAAAGCACAAGGTTCATCTATCTCACAAATTCACAGCAATGCTGCCTTCACGATGTCGCCACATAAAGAAGAGAAAGCGACAATATCAACCCAAAAAACTATACAACAAGTTATACAACCTCAGAAAGCAACTCATATTGTCGGCACGGAGGATGCTATGACCTTCACGTCTCCCCATGCTCTCCCATCAGAAAAAGAGAAGCCTCAACAAGAAAAGGATAAAACACCATTTCACATGAATCCAATTGGATCTGCAAAAAAAGAAGTAGGAAAAAAGAAGTAGGAAATATGCAAAACAAAAATACAATACGATCATTTACAGACCTTATTACTTGGCAGAAAGCGCTTGTTTATGTTGTGAATATATACAAAACAACGAAAGCTTTTCCTCATGATGAAGTTTTTGGACTAACATCTCAACTACGTAGAGCCACTGTTTCAATTACGTCAAATATTGCAGAGGGATTTGGACGAGAATCATACAAAGAAAAACTGCATTTCTATACCATTTCTCGCGGTTCGTTAATTGAATCACAAAATCAACTACTGATTGCGCGTGATATTAAGTATATACAGATTAATCACTTTAAAGATCTTAGCGAACAATCCATTGTAATCAGTAAACTCCTCAATGGTCTCATAAAGAAAACGAAGGAAGTAATCGCTTCATGATTCCTATTTCATAATTCCTATCTCTAACACTTATGTTATTCAACGTTCCACAATATACTGACGTACAAGACAAGGTCGCTGGCCCATTAACGGTCAAACAACTTGGCTGGCTTTTTGGTATGGGTGGTGTCCTTATCTTTCTTCATAGTATCCTTGATGAGCTTACTTTTTGGATTGCTGCAATTCCAGTCGTCGCACTCTTCGCTACATTTGCGTTTTATAAGCCAAATGGTCAACCTCTCATTAACTATGTATTTTATGGCATCTCTTTCATTTTTCGCCCAAAAGTGTACACGTGGCGACGCGAACAAATGATCCAAGAAAAGAAGGGACGCAAAACACACACAAAAGAACTTCATCCGACAAAAAATTCCTTAGAATCTCAGACCATTTCATCTCTCGCCAAAACACTTGATAGTGATGGCCAGGAACATGACATCATTTTCGATGAATTGATCAAAAAAGGTTAAAGTGACACCCTTTATACGATCATTGATCGCATCAACCAATGACAATATAAAAAAACAACTTCAACATTCTGAAGTTGTTTTTTTGAAATGCAAAGATTACAATGCATATAGCTCTAATCTAAAAGTGAAACGTGTGTTATAATAAAATCATATGGAAAATCTGTCAGAAAAAAATCTTGGACGTGACACAAAAGGACTCTCGACCCTTAAATATGTCGACGTTGAATCGATCAAAGATGGTATTATCATCTTGAAAAATGGATCTCTTCGATCTGTTCTTATGGTCTCATCCATCAACTTCGATCTCAAATCGACAGATGAACAAGATGCGATCATTGCGCAATACCAAAATTTTCTCAATTCTCTTGATTTTCCACTCCAAATCGTTGTCACATCACGCAAATTAAATATTCGACCATACCTTGAAATGATCAAGGAACGAGAAAAACAACAGACAAATGAAATGCTTCGTATGCATACTATTGAATATCAAGAATTTATCACAAAATTAACTAGTGTCACGAATATCATGTCAAAATTTTTCTATATCGTCGTGCCGTTTGCGCCAGTTGAGTCAAAGAAAAGCGGTTTTTTTAACAGATTATCATCAACGCTTGCGCCAAAGCAGCAGATCATTGAAAATCGTGAGCTTTTTGAAACATACAAAAATCAACTATGGCAACGCGTTGACCATGTCTCTGCAGGACTTAGTGGCACAGGGCTCAAGCTTACAGCGCTTACAACAGATGAGATCATTGAATTGCTCTATAATTCATACAATCCTTCAACAATGACAAATGCGATTATCAAGGATATCGAAGGGACAGAGATTCAACGCATCTAAGCTAGGCAATAAAAAGCATAGGGTAAAGGATACAACGCTGGACATATGACATATCCCTACCATATTTCTTACATCTTATTTCTCAATTCTAAACAACCATGTCTAAACATAAAAAGAAAAATGTAATATCAGATGATCCGCTCCTTGCCAGTGAAGAGCTCTATCAACGTGGTATTGCCACTGTACGCGGTCTCATTGCACCATCGAGTATGCGTGTTAGTCCTACTTATATTCAAATTGGTGAAACATATGCACGCACATTATTCATCATCACTTATCCGCGCTTTTTGCATACAAATTGGTTTTCCCCAATCATCAATATTGATTTTCCCATCGATGTCGCTTACTTCATTCATCCCGCAGATTCACGTGAGGTCTTGAAAAATCTCCGTAAAAAATCAACGCAGGTACAATCAGAAATTCATCTCGAACAAGAATCAGGAAAGATCCGTGATCCAATTTTAGAAACAGCACTCAATGACATTGAGGACTTACGTGATCGACTCCAGCAGGGCACAGAGAAGTACTTTCGTTTCGGCCTCTATGTCACTGGCTATGGAGAATCAATAACTGACCTCGATAAGATCGAATCAGAGATCGAAGCGATTCTTGAAGCTCAGCTTGTTTATATCAAACCTGCGACACTTCGTATGGAACAGGGATTCGCTTCCACATTACCGCTTGCCAATGATCGTCTTGACCATGGCAATAACCTCAATACTGCGCCACTTTCCACTACATTCCCGTTCACATCTTCAGACCTATCCTCAAATAATGGTATTCTTTATGGTATTAATCGACACAATAATAGTCTTATCTTGTTTGATCGATTCGAAATGGAAAATGCCAACATGGTAATCTTTGCTAAATCTGGCGCTGGCAAGAGCTATGCTGTAAAACTAGAGGTATTGCGATCAATGATGATGGGAACGCGTGTGATCATTATTGATCCAGAAAATGAATATAAGCATGTCTCCGACACGGTTGGCGGTGCATTTATAAAACTTTCCCTCAACTCAAAGGCGCGTATCAACCCATTTGAACTTCCACGTGTCAATGAAAGTGAGAATCCTGCAGATATCTTTCGCAATCAAATTGCTGTGCTCATCGGACTTCTTCACATCATGCTCGGTGCTGTTACGCCAGAAGAAGATGCGGTCCTTGAGCGAGGTATTCGTGAGGCATACGCTGTGCGTGATATTACCGAACATTCAACATTTGAGGTCATTAAGCATGGTGATTACCCAACAATGTCAGACCTTCATGAAATTCTTGAATCAATGGACGGCGCTGATTCTATGGCAAAACGATTAGAAAAATACACGGAAGGCATTTTTGCCGGATTTATCAATAAGCCAACAAATGTTCGCATCGATAATCAATTGATCGTTTTCAACATTCGTGATCTTGAGGATGAATTGCGACCAATTGCAATGTATCTTTCACTCCAATTTATCTGGAATGAAATGCGCTCCAATTTACACAAACGTCTTATTATTGTTGATGAGGCCTGGATCATGATGCAAAAGGAAGATGCTGCATCTTTCCTCTTTGGTATCGCAAAGCGCTGTCGTAAATATTACACTGGACTCACAACGATCACACAGGACATTTCAGACTTTATGGCAAGTCGCTATGGTAAGCCAATTGTTACTAATTCCTCACTACAGCTCCTTCTCAAACAATCTCCAGCATCTGTTGATGTGATCACAGAGACATTTTATCTCACTGATCATGAGAAATTTCTCCTTCTCGAAAGTAATGTTGGTGAGGGTATTTTCTTTGCTGGACCAAAACACGTAGCGATCAAGGTGATTGCTTCTTATTCCGAAGATCAGATTATCACGTCTGATCCGCGACAGATTATTGAGATCGAAGAGGCAAAAAAAGAACTTGAGGCAAATGAGGAGAATTAAGTATAAATAAACGAACACAAGTCCACTATTCATGGCTAGAAGATACACACGATCTTCCATTATTCCACTTCTTATTCAGCTACCGTATGCCACATACTGCAACACAAGCGACTTCACAAGAGAAAAGCGTCAAAAACCGCCTTGATCAAGCACGAATGCAAGGTACTGCAAATAATGCTTTTCATGATCAAAAAGTAGCGCCTATTCCACAAGCAAAAAAAAGCCCGATCAAACAACCACAAGAAGTCACGTCACCAGTGCAGGCGCAGTCCCGCGCACAAGATCTCAAAATACAACAACGTGCCCCCAATACACCGCAACAACAAGCAAATACCCCAGTACAAGATACAAAACAAGGAGTATCAGATAAACAAAACATCAAGCAACAGCAAAAAACCTCTCAGAAACAACGTCGCTCTTCCAAATTCACTCTTTCTCCACACAAAAAAATAAAAATACGGAAATACGAAAAAGTTATAGCAAAGTATGAAAAAACCTCATTTTTTTTACCATATTCAGTAGCGATTGCAGCAGACACACTTGACATCATCAATGCCGCACTCGCACCAGTGCCAGTTGTCAATTTCATAACAATTCCACTATTTACAATAATCGGATGGTCTCTCAGACTTTATCTTTCTATCTTCATATGGACACATTCCAGTCGAATCTCACGAGCAATTGCACGTATATCTCTTATTATGATTCTCGATATGATTCCGCTTCTTAGCATACTTCCCGTTACAGTCCTCATTATCTATAGACTAGATAAAAAAATGGAGGAATCTGCCGATGAAGCCAGAGAGGAACTAAAGAAACTCACTTCATAGTCAATATAATTTCAAGAATATCAGCTCAAAAATAAGCCCTTTTGACTTTAAATGGCTTATTCATTACATTTTTTATTATATTTAATTATTTCTCTGCTATTATTCCTTATTTCTTACCTCATATTTCTTGATTGTGCTATAATACATGCATGACACTTCGCGATTATTTTCACAAAGAGAAACGTTTTATTGTCACAAGTGTGATCCTTCTTCTATGTATCGCCATTTTCTTGATGTTTCCAGCGAAAAGCGTCTTTGAAGGTATTGTGATCAGTATCATTGCCTTTATCATCCTACCGATCTTACATGTTAAACTTGTCCTCAAAGAAAATCTTGCACAGTGGGGACTTGGCAAAGGTCAGTGGAATATTCGTATTTTCATGACAATAATAATCTCGTTTCTTGCCGCTTGTGGACTTTTTTTACTCGTTCATCTCACAACTGATTTTTCTGCGCAATATGCCGGACTTTTACCCGCAATGATCTTTGATCAATTTCGTTTCTTTCTCCTATTCAACGTAACGATTGTTCTCTTTTCTGTCATTTTATACGAGATCTTCTTTCGCGGATTTGTCCTACATCTCTTCACTGACCGTGTTGGCTGGTGGGCAGTCATTGTACAATTTCTTGTTATGACGATCGTCCTCATGATCGGTTTTGACGATCGATTTCTCCTTGATGTTCCCTATATACTCGTTTCACTCTTTGCTGGTGTTGTCGCCTATGTTACACGCAGTGTCTGGTATGCGATCCCGTTTTCATTCCTGATAATCATTCTCTTCAATTCTTTCATCATCATGACACAATGACCTCTCAAAAAAAGAACAAAAAATACTTCGCCCTATTACTTCTCACAATTTTTGTATCTGTAGAGCTTTTTGGTATTGCAGCACCAATCGCGACAGCGAGTACACAAAGTAAGCTAGATGAAGCAATGGACTATTTTGGCGTGCCAAAAGATCAAAGAACGTTTGGTGTCGCAGATCGTAAAGCTGAAGCACCACAAGTTCGCGTTGAGTTTTCTCCAACAAATCCTAAGCCAGGGGAAGAAGTGACAGCCACAGCCTATACATCGGGTT
>JAUVJK010000096.1 GCA_030592425.1 Candidatus Moraniibacteriota bacterium | reverse complement strand
TTCGTCAATGCAACAGCTTTATTGACAGTACGTATAAAACCAATGTTCTCTTCGTTTTGGATAAGGCGAATATTTTTTCCTGCATCAGAATGTGCAAACTTTTCAAGGAGTGGGTACACTTTTTTATCAGTGCTTTGATCATCGACCACGATGATTTGATTGACTACACTTTTATTGTGCAGAAGGCTTGTGAATAATGGCTCGAGATAGTCAAAGCCATTGTATACAGGGATAATGACATCGATCGATTCATCACCGCCTTGAATTTGTACTTCATCTGACGTTCGCACGATTGCGATCGTTTTTGTAAGTGCGAGTGGCGGCGCACTCTTTTCTGATTCCTGATATGCATCAAAATCCTTCTGCGTCGTCACACCTTTCCCATAGCGCGCATAATAATAAATACGCAAGAGAACACTCTTTACGCCTTCACGCGATATGATCAACCAAAATGATTCCCACAGATATTTTAATTTTTGTAGAGATACGCCATACGACTTAAAAAGTTTCCCAATGCTCTTTGTTATTTGCGACCCATTACACTTCTGACTGATCAGATTATACGAACGCCGTACTAAGCGGACGAAAAGATTTCTCAAAAGAAAGACCTTGGATGTTTTGAGATCTTTTTCTCGTGCATTCACTTCCAATATGATATTATTTCGTTCCCATGAAAAGATATTATGAAAATATTTCTTGTGATCATTCACAAGAGCCTCAATGATCGTATGGATCTCACCAGAATAACGCTCCAACGAAAAAGTCCTCTGTGTAAATGCAAGTCCATGCCTCCCCATTTCGATTCCTTTTTCTGGTTCTCTCAGAAGAGTTTTGATCTTTCGCTTCAAATCATCACTATCCCCGACATCATAAAGGAGACCATTAACGCCATCAGTGATAAGCTCTGCGGTTCCACCACTTCTGGCACCAATGATCGGTTTCTCTAGAAGCATTCCCTCAACAGCAACTCTCCCAAAAGCCTCCATATGCGATGGTACAATGACGATATCTGCCTCTGCAATAATCGCAGATGCATTATCAACAAATCCTGTTAATCGTATATTCTCGCGTAGATCGCTTTCTGCCACAATTTTTTTGATCTTGTCACCATATTTTGCATCACCAACTCCGCCAATAATGAGAAGTTCAACTTTTTTTCCCTCACGAATCAATTCTTTCACGGCATCCACTGCATCAAGCTGACCTTTTGCATGACAAATATTACCGACCACCACAAGCTTCAAAGCATCCGCATTGTGGAAATATTTTTCTCCATCAGATGCAATATCTTTCACAGAAACATTGTTATACACTACACTACTCGTAGAAAAATTAGCATAGTTCGTGTAATAGTCTTTGATACTGTGGGAATTGAAGATTGCCCGATCTGAATAACGGTCAATGTATTGCGCACGCATTTTCTCATCCAAAATAAACTGAAGATTATGATCCTTTGTGCCATATTCTCTCACATGCCAGATGTGTGGCACATTGAGTTCCTGTGCTGCAATTGCTCCGACATTGATCACAGACGTATTTGTATAGATGAGATCAGGATTGATACGTCCGATCTCTCCGACAACATCAACAGAATTTTTTATGACATCTGCAATAACCTTTTTCCGTGTTTCCGTCCAAACCGCCCACCATCGATATGACAGTACACT
>JAUVJK010000064.1 GCA_030592425.1 Candidatus Moraniibacteriota bacterium | reverse complement strand
GCGGGATTGCTTTCTGCACAGGGGCTTTGTACTAGTAATTTCTCTCGTTGTAAAGGTTATTACAAAGTTTGAAGTTGCGACATTAATTAAACCGCATAACTTATCAAGTTATGCGGTTCTTTTCTTTGTTTGATAAATTTGTGCGATCTATCTTTTCATTTTTTGTAATAGTCGATAGGACTTGTATTTCACTGGGGAGAGAATGATGTCATAAGAGCCCTGGCTTGTGGTGAATTCTTCTTTTGGTGCGAATCCCTTTTTGAAGCGTGTAATACCTGCTTTGCCAGCATCTTCGCTCTCTGGAAAGACGCCCCCAAGATCATAATAGGAACATCCTTTTTCCTTTGCTGTCCTGATTGCGCTCCACTGCAGAGCAAATGGCGCCATCAAATTACGATGTGTATCAGCTGTCGCACCATGGAGATATGTTGCCGTGCCATTATAAAATGTCACAATGTTTGCCGCGATAAAAACACCACCGCCATGCTCTGCGGCAAAAAGCGCAATCGATTCTTCTGGCAGCGCATCAAACATCTTCTGATAGTGTTCTTTTGGATGGAATTGCACACCTTTCCTCGTCGCTGTCTGTTCCACCATTGCAAAGAAAAGATCAAAAACCTGTTGAAAGTCCTCATCACTCTTTGTGACATAATGAATGGCGACATCTTTCTTCTTTGCTAGGCGCGTATTGTAACGCGTTTTACTTTTCATCTGCGCAAGAATTTCTTCCTCTGACACTGTGATATCAATGATCAAATTTTCTTTCGGTTGCATGTTATGTGGCGCTTGACGGAGTTGTAAGTATTCTACATGTTCTAATTGTTGTAGCTGTCTCTCTGTCGCAACATCAATACGGATCCAAGGTACGTTATTTTCTTTGCCGAGAGCGAGAAGTTCTTTTATCTCCTGTTCATTATTTGGTGCGAAACGAGGCGTGTAAAGATAGTCACCAAAAAGTGGTACTGATTGTTTTACTGCGAAAAAATCATTTCCACTTACAACTTCTTTTCCCTCCGCACGTAAAAAAGCAGCCCACAGATCACTGTGAAGCAATCCGCCTTCTGGTTGTTTTTTATCACATTTATTCATAATAAAATAGTACTACATCTCATACATTTTGCACAACTTCTTCTCTGCAGGTACACTATGATAATAAAGATCTTATAATATCTCATTATGGATAATAGATTCCTGTACATCGTAGCTTTCTACATTTCATTTCTTCTTGTAATTGTTTTGTCATTCTTTCTTCTCTCCTTTTCTACAATTACCACAAGTCTCTTCTGGTTCTTTTTCTTTGGTGTTGTTTTGATCTCTATGTACTCTCTGACGCAATTAACCACTGCGGAAAGCAAAAAAGGCGTGATCATTAATGTGACAAACAAAAGGAAAGGCTCTTCAGTAATAAGAATGGGTAATACCCTTAAAATAATGACGCTCAACATTGCACATGGAAGAAATGATAGTCCCCATCAAATTTTTCAGAGTAAAGAACATATCCAGAAACAATTGAGTGCAATCGCAGATCTTGTCAGAAAACATCAATCAACAATCGTCACACTACAAGAAACAGACAATCCTACTTTTTGGAGTAATTATATTGACCAAACAGCTTCTATTGCACAAGATACTGCGCTAGACTGGCACGTTCACAGCGATCATGTTGATGGTCTTGGTGTTCACTATGGCACATCGATCATTTCTCGGTTCAAACTCACCGATGCGGTGAGTCATACTTTCACGCCTTCACCACCAACCTTTGCAAAAGGATTCACCCTGACAAGTGCAGTGCTGAATAACGAACAAATTATTGATATCGTTTCACTACAGCTCGACTTCTCCAAAAAAAGCATCCGCCATCGTCAGATCAGTGAGATGATTACCGTACTTAAAAGTCGAAATAATCCTCTGATCGTAACAGGTGATTTTAATAATGATTGGCACACCAAAAATTCAATTGTTCAAAAATGCACAAGCGCACTGCAACTAAAAGCCTTCAACCCTCATTCAAAAATAATACTTACTTTTCCAACACTTGGAAAACGTCTTGATTGGATATTGATCTCTCAAGGTCTCTCCTTCGAGAGTTATGAAACATTAACCGATGTGGTCTCTGATCATTATGCTGTAATAGCTAGTATCACTTTTGATCCAAAAAAGACCTGATTGTCCATATCTCTATTTCCCCATATTTTTAAGCGCAGCTCGTACACGATCACCGACACTCTCCACATCATTTGACACAGCACTCAGAGCATCACGTGCCTCCGTGACAGAGTACCCCATCGAGCATAGCGCATCGATTGCATCGCTGTCTGTTGGTCCAGACTGTGCTGCCTCCTGAGGACTGATCGATACTTTGTTTTGTAACTCGATTACAACCTTACCTGCTGTTTTCTTTCCAATGCCAGAAACCTTTGTCAAAATTGTTGTATCATTATTGACAATCGCTTGCTTGATCGAAGCGACATCCGACATCGAAAGAATGCTCAGAGCCGCCTTTGGGCCAATACCAGATACAGAGATCAACAGTTTGAAGATCTCCAGTTCTTCAAACTCCAAAAAACCATAAAGTGTGATCTCTTGCTCTCGTACATGTGTATAGATCTGTAGCTCAACTATGTCCATGCTTGCAACCTTACCGAATGTATAATCACTTACAAGAACACGATAACCAACATCATTCACATTGACGATTAGTGTACTATCACGCTGCGCAATAATTTTTCCTTTGAGATAACCGATCATTTTATTAGGTTTTAGGAATTAGGAGTTAGGAAATAGGGAGACAAGATTTTCCATTGGAAGACTTTCGCTTTGTCTTATTTACCTATTTAAGCACAGAAGTGTCACTCTTGCCAAAAAATTATCCTCGTGGTATAAAGTGGTAACTAGTCCGTAGTCACTTTTTAGCGTGAATATATCTTAAACGCTGAAAAATGTACAATATCATCATAACTCTCAACTATTTGTCCAATGTCTTTTGACTTTATGGACCTTATTAACTTTTAGACTATATTACTATGCCAATCAAAGATTCTGCAAAGAAATATATGCGCGTTACTGCAAAGAACACAGAGCGCAATCGTATCATACGCGGACAATATCGTAACGAGATCAAAAAATTAGAAACTGCGCTCGCTGAAGGTGATGTCAAAGAAGCACAAACACTTCTCAAGACATGCCAGAAAGCTCTCGATAAAGCTGTACAGAAAAATGTGATCAAAAAAAATACTGCTGCGCGAACGAAATCTCGTCTCAACAAAAAAGTAAAAGCTGCAAAAGGAGTAAAGAAGTAGCCTACAAAAATATTATCAAATATATAAAACCCGCTCATAGCGGGTTTTATATATATTCTTTTTGCAGAAATTCCTTTAATATTCAGTCATTACAAAGAAATAACGAATGTTTCGAGAGCTCCGACAATATCACGACGCCCCATTTTCACATCATTATCAAGTTTAAGAAGATTTGTATGTGCCTTGAGGAGCTGTTCATATGTCATTTTTTGAATCGTCCACAATGCTTTTTGTACAACAAAAGGATGCAATTTGGCCTGTCTTGCGATCATCGTTTTATCCTGCATATTTTCTTTAAAATAACATCCTCCAACAATGAGTAGTGTACGTAAGTGATACGCATACATCGAAAAAATATAATGAGGAGAATCTCCTTTGATGACTTGCCCCTTGAGAAGCGTCAGAGCTTTTTTCTTGTCACCACTTGTCGCCGCCTCGATTGTTGCAAAAATATCAGCATTCACTTTTGCATGAACAAGTTTTTTTACGTGCGCTACTGAAATTGATATGCCATCAGTATAATTCGCCAACTTCCGAATTTCAGCATCAAGACGATAGAGATCATTGCCAACACTTGCAACCAACAGCTCGCTAGCATCCTGATCAATTTGTGCATCATCAGCTATTTCTGCGAGATGACGCTGAATCCACTGTAAAAGCACGCGTCCTTCCAATTTCCTGAATTCATGCACTTTATCACTATTTTTACAGAGCCATTTGAAAAAAGTATTATTCTTTCGTGGCAGTGTTGTTTCCCAAAGAACGATCACATCATGATCTGCTCCATGTTCTAAATGTTTCTTTAGGGTTTTTTGTTCATCTGCATCCGTCTCTTTGATAAGATCTTTAATGATCACTAATTTTTTCTCTGCAAAAAGATTTTGCGCACTGATCGTATGAACAATTTCGTGCACATCACATTCGTCTACACAGGAAAAATGTGACAAACCACCACCTGAGGGATTTTTTGCAAGAAACCGCGCTTTTAGTTGCTGTACTTTTTGTGTCGGCTGAAATTGTTCATCGCCGTAAAAAAAGAGGATCATTCTAGCTAGGAATTAGTCCGCCTCTTCGGCGGATGCGCCGAAGAGGCGCATTACCGCTTGGCTATAGCTCAACTCTGTAAATAATTTTTTAATTTTTCCTTCAATACTTCTCTTCCGTAACCACTTT
>JAUVJK010000038.1 GCA_030592425.1 Candidatus Moraniibacteriota bacterium | reverse complement strand
GCGCTGTTGGAGATTTTTTCCTGGCGTTTTCGTTCGATAGATCGCAGAGAAATAGAGGATGAGGAGTGTGATACCTGCCCAGAGAAAGGCAAGTGCCATATTTTCACTGAGAGTGTATTTACTGAAGAAGATCAACGGAAATGTCGTGATCGCAAAAAGTGATGCAACGAGCCCATAGGTATGTCCCATGAAGTAGCGCGTGACCATATAGAAGGAATAAAGAAAAACAAAAAACAGAAGAGCATTGGCGATCGTGATCCCATACATACCAAATACAGCATAGAAAGCACCAAGCCAGGTAATATAGGGAAGTGGAAAATGTGTTGTAAGAGTTCCTTCATCAGTGTAATAAAAACCAGGAAAATTTTGTGCAAGACCACTTTCATGAAGATTAAAAAAAGCAGTGATCGATGTATTGCCAAAAGTGAGCATTCCTGTATTTGCTAGTTGGATTGCTGCTTCTGCTATCGCCCCTTGGTCGCGACCAGAAAAGATCGATTGTTGGGCAAAAAGAGAGAGAAGAAGAATGAGGATAAGCGCAAGAGAAAGAAGGATGCGAATACCACGATCAAGGTGTGCATGACGTGTATGATGAAAGAAGTCATAGGAGCAGAGGATGAAGAGTGTTGCAATGGGGAGGATATGGAAAAAGCCAAAGAACGCAAGTCCGAGTGTGCCCAATGCAAAAAGCGCTAAAGAGCGAATAAAGCGTGAAAAATAGATAATTTCTGCATTCGTCAGAAATTTTGGAGTCATAGTCACATTATACAGAGCAGGAGCATCTTTGCAAAGGAAAAATAGTGCAGATCATAAGATTGCAGTTGCATGATTTTTACAGTACAATAAGGAGTGTAAACAAAAAGAAAAAGGAAACGTGGGTCAATATCAAAAGAAAAATTATTTTTTCTGGCATTATAGTGATGGTGTGCGAGAATATCTTTCGTTGTGGAGGCGCTTTTTGGATTTTATCTGGCGCTTTTTTTCGATTGGATTATTAATGCGCACACTTCTTTCAACATGGCATAAGGATGTCTCGATGCATAATTGGCGTGGATTTTATCCACTCAGGTCACTACGCTCCTTCCTTGAAAATACTTTTTCTCGTTTCCTTGGTGCAATCGTGCGCATCGTTGTGATCGTGATTGGTCTCTCACTGTATATTGGTGTCATGCTACTGGGCATGATCTTCCTTCTGTTGTATCTCTTACTCCCATTTGCACTGATTGGTGGTGTGATCCTGATCTTTGCCACATCTCTTACGATTCTTGGCGTAGCGATCATTGCCTTGAGTGTACTGATCTTTATGATATCGTGGCGCGCACATCAATTTGGCGATCATATACCGTATGAATATATGTCGATGCAACAACTCCATATGCAAAAATGGTTTGCACGTGTCTATCGTCGTATTGGTGTGGAGCCAGAAAATATTCCTGAATTTCTTCTTTCGCGTGTTGATATTTTTGAAGAATTTTTGCATAAAAATGACATTTCTACCGAGGAATTTCAGAATGTGATCGCATGGGAAATGCATCAGCAACAAGAGCGCGAAAACAAAGGGCGGTGGTGGATGTATGAAAATTTGCAGAAGGTGCGCCCCATTGGTCTGCATTGGCATTATGGCTATACCGTAACAATTGATCGGTATTCGATTGATCTGACAGAAAATGATTCGACGCAATATCGTAATGCACAACTTGTCGATCATGTGAATGAGATGGATCTCATAGAATTGGTATTACATCGGCCACAACAAAATAGCATTGCATTGATCGGACCTCCTGGGATTGGAAAAAATACACTTGTCCACGCACTAGCAGAGCGTATTCGTCACGGTCGCTATGATGATACGTATCTCGCTGACAAGCGGATACTTATCCTCAATCTTGGTGAGGCGATCTCAGCTGCGAGTAATAGTGGTGCTGATGTTGATCTCTTCTTGCGACGGATCTTTCATGAAGCAGCGTACGCTGGTAATGTGATCTTGGTGTTAGAGAATTTTGAACAATACTTTTCTGGTGGTCAGACAGCCGTGCATACGACGATTTCTGGTATCCTCGATGAATATTTGCCACTACCAACCTTTCATATTATCGGTTTGTCCACAACGACACAATTTCACCGTGTGATCGAACGTTTGCCAGGACTCATGAAAAATATGGAAATTATTGAGGTCCAAGAGACATCATCAGAAGAAACAGGACGGATCATTTATGATCGTTTTCGCGATCTTGAGACAAATGAGCGAGTGATCTTTACCTATCAATCTGTGCGACAGATCTTGCGAGATGCAGATCAGTACAATAATCATGCACCACTCCCAGAGCGTGCGATCGATCTAGCAATGGAAGTTCTTCTTCACTGGCAGAAAGAAAAAACATCATCATTCATTACACGAGAGATCGTTGATGACTACATTAGTAAAAAAACAGGTATTGCTGTCGGTGCGATTACGAAAGAAGAGCGCGAGAAACTTCTGAATCTTGAGGATATTTTGCATCAGCGGATCATTGGACAAGAAGAAGCCATTCGACAATGCGCGGAAGCTATGCGACGTATGCGCGCTGGTTTGGGTGATCAGCATAAGCCAATCAGTAGCTTTCTCTTCCTCGGACCAACAGGCGTAGGAAAGACTGAAACGGCGAAGGCTCTTGCGCAAGCATATTTTGGTGATGAAGAGAAAATGATACGTCTTGATATGAGTGAATATCAAGGTGCAACAGCGCTTGGAAGATTGATTGGATCGGAACAATTAGGTCACTCTGGTTACTTAACGACAGCAGTAAAAGATCATCCAAATACTGTACTGCTATTGGATGAGATCGAAAAAGCAGACCCACGCGTTTTAGACATCTTTTTACAGATCCTCGATGAGGGTTTTGTGACAGATGGTATGGGAAAGAAGATCAATATGCGCAATATGATCATTATTGCGACATCTAATGCTGGCGCTTTATTGATCAAAAAACTGATCACAAGTGGTTTATCAGTAAATGATGCAAAGAAACAGATCATTGATGAGATCACGGATGCACAGATCTTCCGTCTGGAATTTCTCAACCGTTTTGATAATTTAATTCTCTTTCGTCCGCTGTCAAACGAAGAATTGACTAGTGTTGTGCGTTTAATGCTTTCACGGACAGCCCAACGATTAGCAGAAGAGAAAAATATAAAGGTATCCTTTGGTGATGCGCTTGTCCCACATATTATTGAACATGGTTATGATCCGATCTTTGGCGCACGTTCGATCAATCGTTACATCGGTGACAAGATCGAAGATACTCTAGCAACAAAATTGATTGCTGGTAATGTGATGCGTGGAGAAGAAATCCATATTACAGTTGCGGACATTGTTGATTAATGTCTGAATACACCAATAAGTTGTCAGTTAGAGCAAAAAAGAGTACAGTAGAAATAGAAGAATACTTTGAAAGATTTTCTGTAAATGGAAGGATGTATTTTATTTAAAAAGAGGTCAATGAAAATACTAGTCATTGCACCGACGCCTTTTTTTTCGGATCGTGGTTCTCACATTCGAATTCTTGAAGAGGCGCGTGCACTTGAAGCACGCGGACATTCGATTACTATTGCGACGTATCATATCGGGAAAGATCCGCAAGACTTTATCAAAACAACGATCAAGACACGACGAATTAGTCGGTTACTTTTTTGGTATAAAAAGGTAGAAGCAGGACCAGATTGGCAAAAGATCATTCTGAATTTTCTTTTGATCCGTAAGGTCTTTTATCTTTTGCGAACAGAGCATCCTGATGCAGTACACGGTCACTTGCACGAAGGCGCTTTGATTGGATGGTTGATGAAGAAACTCTTTTGGAAACGTGATTTCCGTCTTGTGGTCGATTTTCATGGGAGTCTAGTACGAGAAATGGTATCACATAATTATCTGTCATTTGCATGGTTGCGACGCCTTTTCGCTCAGGTTGAGCGTCTCATCAATCGTTGTGGTGATGTTGCAATTGCAAGTTCACAGGAGAACGCACGTGATATTGCACGGAAACGAAATGATCGTACAGTACATGTTGTCGAAGACGGTGTGAATATTGTGGATTATGAACAACTTGCTGATCAGCGGGCACTTCGTGAAAAATTTCATTTACCACGTGACAAGAAGATCATTCTCTATACAGGAGCGCTTTTGCAGGACAAAGGAATTGATCATATTCTTTGTGCTGCACAAGCGATGGCATCACAGCAAGATAAGATCCATTTTGTTTTTGGTGGTTATCCACGGCATGATGTTGCGCACTATATTGAAAAACACGCATTGCATGAGATGATCACGCTGGTATCACCGCTATCTTTTTTTGATCTACCAGCGCTCAATAGTTGTGCAGATATTGCCATTGATCCAAAAGATGACAAAACACGACAGGCCAGTGGCAAGATCCTCCAATATATGGCGGCTGCGTTGCCAATTATCTGTGTTGATCGCCCAACGAATCGACACTATCTTGGCAATGACGCGATGTATATACGGGCAAAAGATGGTCCTGATGGTATAGTCAATGCGATCACTGTTTTGCTCAAAGATCCGCAGAAGCAATCTATTCTTGGGCAAAAAAGCAAAGAGCATGCGAAAATATATAGTTGGGCAAATGCTGGTGAAAAGCTTGAAAAGATCTATAAATATAATATTGTCGAATTGCGTAATAAACACTTATAGGATATCTTGAATAACCTAGGAGAATATGCTAGAATAGCACATCAATAGAGACATTATGAATTCAATGGTTGCACAAACATGGAAACGCACACGACGCGGCATTCGCAGCGTCCTTTTTGTGTTTATCGAAGTAACCGTAGTATTCTTCCTCGCTTTTGCGACAGTTTTTGCCTATGTCTATTACAATTCACCAGAAGCTGATGCTCTTGTCACACGTGCACAACCACAGACGAGTATTATTTATGACAAAACAGGAGAACATATCTTGTATAAGATCCATGGTGAAGAGAATCGAAGGGTAATTACGCATGATGAGATCCCTGACAATATCCGTATAGCAACAATCGCTGCTGAAGATGATGATTTCTACAAGCATATCGGTATTGATCCTTTGGGGATCATGCGTGCTGCGCGAGAGAATATTGCAAGTAATGAACGTGCACAGGGAGGTTCAACGATCACGCAACAACTTGTGCGTAATGCTTTTTTGACGCGTGAAAAGACATACGATCGAAAATTCAAAGAAGTCGTGATGTCGATCAAGCTTGAACAATCTTATGAGAAGGATGAGATCCTCGACTTTTATCTCAATGAAGTGCCATATGGTTCCAATGCCTATGGGATCGAATCAGCTGCGCAGATCTATTTTGGGAAAAATGCTCAAGATCTCACACTAGATGAAGCGGCATTGATCTCGTCACTACCGAAAGCAACAACATACTATTCACCATATGGCTCGCACACAGATCTTCTCGATGCGCGACAGAAGTTCATTTTGGGTCGCATTGCAGAACTTGGTCTTGCCAGTGAGGAAGAGGTCAAGAAAGCATTGGAGACAGATACGCTAGCCAAGGTTGTTCCATTCAAAGAGGAAATCGATGCACCGCATTTCGTTTTTTATGTGCGGGAATATCTTGAGAAAGAATATGGAAGAGATGCTGTTGAGCAGGGTGGTTTTCATGTCTACACAACACTTGATTATGATATGCAGAAGCGAGCGGAGCAAATTCTTACAGATAAGAAGGATCATTTAAAGAAATATGGTGCGACAAATGCATCGCTTGTTGCGCTTGATCCGCGTAGTGGCGACATTCTTGCAATGGTTGGAAGTGTGGATTATTTTGATCAAGCTATTGATGGGGAGGTCAATGTTGCGCTGCGAGAGAGACAACCAGGATCATCTTTCAAACCTGTGGCGTATGCTGCAGCTTTTGAAAAAGGTTTCCAACCGGAGACAATGCTTTTTGATGTACGGACAAATTTTGGCAAAGATGGTTCAGGGAAAGCATACATTCCACAGAATTATGACGGTGGATATCACGGACTTGTTTCGATGCGCAAAGCACTTGCAGGGTCGCTTAATATTCCAGCTGTAAAAACGCTCTATCTCGCTGGGATCGATGATACGATCGATCTCGCGGAGAGATTGGGGATCTCAACATTCAAAGATCGTAACCGCTATGGTCTTGCTCTTGTTCTTGGTGGTGGTGAAGTAACGCTCCTTGAAGAAACGGGCGCATTTGGTGTTTTTGCAAATGATGGAATTCGTCATGCGCCAAACCCGATTCAAAAGGTCATTGGCGAAGATGGTATCTTCTATGAACGCGCTGATGAAGTGGGGGAACGTGCTCTTGGTCATGAAGTTGCCCGTCGGATCAATTCGATTCTCTCTGATAATAAGGCGCGCGCGTATGTCTTTGGAACAACAAGTCCATTGACCGTGCCAAATCGTACTGTCGCAGCAAAGACTGGCACAACACAAGATTATCATGATGCATGGACAGTCGGGTATACACCGAGTCTTGCGGTTGGGGTCTGGGCAGGAAATAATGATAATACAGCAATGCGCGCAGGGAGTGCTGGAACGTATGTTGCTGCGCCGATCTGGAATGCTTTTATGAAACAGGAACTTGAGATGCGTGAAGATGAATCGTTTGAAGAATATACGCCATACAAAACGGATAAACCATTCATCGTTGGCAATGCGAATGGATCATCTGCATACTATGACAAAAAAACAGGGGAACAGATCTCTGAAGAAAAATTACGCAAAACAAGCAAGAAGAAATTGGAAAAGCGTTATGATCTGAAGCAACATAGTATCCTGTACTATGTCGATAAAGATGATCCACTTGGCAGTCAGGATCCAAATTTCCGTGATCCGATGTTGCCATTGTGGGACAAATCTTTGCATGAACCTATTGAAGATCTTGACAAAGCAGAAAATCCTTTTGAGATATATGAATAAAGAAAAGAAAGGAATCGCACAAATAGCTATCGTTGCAATTGTCATTGGCGTCACAATTTTTAGTGTCGCTTCTTTCGTGCGAGCAGATGCTTGGTGGGGTGAAGGATATCGTCCACAAAATTGGGTACTCCTTAATGGTGGAACGATCGTTAATTACAGTATCGTTGATGGAAAGGGTGGGGATAGTAAATACAAAGCGCGCATGACACGTGACGGGGCATATGTAGAAGTAGAGTTTGGACGTAGTGGAATGTTTGATGATGCGAAAGATGGTCTCTATACGATTGTTTTTTATAAGTGTAAGAATTGCGAGGATCAGAAATTTGATCACAAATCAAAGGTGCGTGACAAAGACAAGATTTTTGCATCGATCTCTTTCAATGCAACGTCAGGAAAGAACTGTCAGATCACAGCAAATGCAGACACAGGAATTGTCTCAACATCTTGTTCTGGTGGCAAACCTGCAGTCCCAGAGAAAACAGATCATGAAATTGCAATGGAAGCAGTGGAAGAAAATGTCGGGAAAATTACGGCAATGACATTTCAAGAAAATACACGTGTTCATCAATTTCTCACGCCTTTTCTTCATAATAATAATTCCTTCCATTTACCATATTACATACAAGCAAATTTACTTATGCCACAAGCAGTCCACGCCGATGAAGTAGAAGAGCGAGAAGGGTGAAATAAAATAAAGACAAAAGATATTTCAGAAATGATGGTATAATTGAAAAATAGTTAAATTACTACAAAATTATTTCATGAAAAAAACTATTTGGATCATTATTAGCATTGTTGTGCTTGTCGGTGGAGTTTTTTGGTATATTAATTCGCATAAGGGTGCCGTTTTGCAGAAGACGATCGAATTTGCGGATGAAGGACTAAAATTTGCACCTTTGGATGACGCGACTCGGGATCAATTTGGTGTTGTGCAGGATCT
>JAUVJK010000018.1 GCA_030592425.1 Candidatus Moraniibacteriota bacterium | reverse complement strand
CATCCTTTTTTTCCTGAATTTTTAGTTGATCAATATATTCTGCAACGATCTTTTCTGGCTCATGCGGATCTTCGGATACATCCACACTGAGACGTGACTGATGCGCCAACGCACGTAACTGCACAAACGTATTTTCATCGCAATATTTCTGCCCATAACTATCAAAGGAGTATTCAATGTCACTCCCACGTTTCAAAACGCTCTGCAATTGTGACACTTCTAGACTGTCAAATTGCGAACGATCGTTCGCGAGATCCTTCCACACCTTTGGAAATGCGAAACATATACCGATAACCTGTTCTTCCAACATTGCACTACGCGTTTGTACGCTTTCTTTTTCAGGAAGTTTATGTACAGGCAAGTGTGTTATTTCCTGTGCTTGCTGTCCTTCAAAAGGACGAATTTTCTTTTCTTGTGCAATCGCATCAAAGATCACATCTTCTCGTACGCCAAATGCCGTCGCAACCTTTCGTGCCCATTCCTCACGTACGATCGTGTTTTCCATATAGCCAAGATCATCCACAACCAGATCGATCGCTGATCGTTTTCCCTCTGGCGTGTGGACATCATAATGTTCTTGTGCACTATTCACAAAAAATGCCATCGCATCTTCTGCCTCATCAATTGAATGCAAAAGAGCCTTTGGATCATTTTGCACAACGTCAGCAGCGTCTTTCCCACCAGTCAGTTGTACGATCCTTGTCTGCAATTCATGTGCAAAACACAAATGAGCACTCTTGCGGGCTGCTGTCTGACCTGCATCGTCCATATCAAATAGAAGTAATATCTTGTCAGTATAGCGCGAAAGGATACGCATATGGTCTTCTGTGAGAGCTGTTCCCGAAACAGCAACAGTGTATTCTATCCCAGCAAAATGTGCTGCAATCACATCCATATTCCCCTCCACGAGAAGAACTTTTCCTTCCACCTTAATGGCATTTTTCGCATGTTCAATTCCATAAAGAGTCGTACTCTTGTGATAAAGAATTGTTTCTGGTGTATTAACATATTTTGCTTGTGATTCATCACCACCAGGTGCGACGCGCGCAGAGAAACCAACTATCACACCCATTGCATCACTTACAGGAAACATAACCCTCTCACGAAAACGATCGTAGAATCGATTTGTTCCTTCTTTTTGAATAATATTCCCAGATGCAACGACTTCTTCATTTGTATATCCTTTCGTACGTAAAAAATCATAGAGATTGCGCCATCCTTCCGGTGCATAGCCAAGATGAAACTTCTTGATCGATGCATCATCGATCCCACGATCACGAAGATACGGCAAAATATTTTTCTTTCCTATACCATCCCATAATTGCTTTTCATAAAATTGCATTGCAAGTGCATTGATCTCCTTGAGACGAGTCTTCATTTCACGATGTGCGCCATCACCACGTCTACCACTCAATTCTATCCCAGCCTTCCCTGCTAATAGTTCCAGAGACTCGCGAAATTCCATACTCTCGATCTCCATAATAAAAGACAGCACATCGCCACCTTTGGCACAACCAAAACAATGATAGATCTGCTTTTCCTCATGAACAGTGAAAGATGGTGTTTTTTCCTGATGGAAAGGACAAAGACCTTTCCAGTTTGCACCAGATTTCGTTAACTTTACATAATCACCAACAATATCAATAATATTGATCCGTTCTTTGACAAGCTCTACATCTGAATGCATATATTCACCACTAAAATATTTAGTATTACCTTTATTGTTACATATTACACCTCCACCTGTAAACAAAAAGATCACATGATCTACTCTCAATGTAGTGATCTATGTGATCTTTTGTATTCCTAATTCTCTTTATACTGTCGGAGCGCCGAGACTCGAACTCGAACTAAATGCTCCCAAAGCACTCGTGCTACCATTACACCACGCTCCGTTGTACACATCATCATACAGGCTTCTACAGAAAAACGCAATAATTGAGGAAGTGTTCCAAATGTTAAAAATATTCCAGATTTCCACTCACAGTACATACGTACCAATGCTGTAGGCGAGTGAACATATGCGTTGAGGCAAACCTGCCCAAATACAACATCATTGCAAGTAGGTAAACAAAACCCCGTATAAACGGGGTTGTGTTCCTATCTTTTGTATTAAGAATATGTACGTGATTATCGTACTGCTTCTTTCAATGCTTTTCCAGCGCTAAACTTTGGTACAGTCATTGCTGGGATCTGGATCTTTTCACCAGTCTTTGGATTTACGCCTTCACGTGCCTTACGATCAGATGTTTTAAATGTTCCAAATCCTGTCAAAGCAACATCATTACCATTTTGCAATTGACTTGTGATCTCCTCAACGAGTGCGTCGAGAAATCGTTCAGCACTTGCCTTTGGCATATCAGCCTTTGTCGCGAGAGATCCTACGAGCTCACTTTTATTTACTTTCATAGTGTATTCACCCACCTTTCTATTTATATATTTACGCTTACACTCCTATTGTACTAACAATCCCTCAAATGAGGCAAATGCAGTTATCCACACCCCACCTCAATTTACTTGCGCACAAAGACGAACTATGTCTTATGGTGCTTTACACAGTGAAAGATATCCTTATTTTTCTATTACAAAAAGACTATCATCAGAAATGATAGTCTTTTTTTATCGCTCTAGCAAAGGGTTATTGACCTACCGTGCATATTCGATTGCGCGTGTTTCACGCAATACATTCACTTTGATCTCTCCTGGATATTTCAATTCTTCCTCAATTTTATCGGCAATTGAGCGTGCAAGTTTAAATGCTGTGTTATCATCAATTTCTTCACTCTTTACGATCACGCGAATTTCTCGACCTGCCTGAATCGCATAACATTTCTCCACGCCATCAAATGAGCCTGTCAATGTTTCTAGTTCTTCGAGGCGTTTAATGTAATTCTCAACAGTGTCACGTCGTGCGCCTGGTCGTGACGCGCTGATCGCATCTGCCGCAGAAACAAGATACGCTTCGGGAGAAGCATATGGATATTCATCATGATGTGAACGCATTGCCAAGATCGCTTTTTCATCGATGCCAAATTTTTGCATGATCTTGATCCCGATCTCTACATGTGTTCCCTGTACTTCATGATCAACCGCCTTTCCAATGTCGTGCAGTAGTCCACCAAGACGCGCCGCCTTCACATCACATCCAAGTTCAGCCGCAAGCGTACTCGCGAGATAGGAGACTTCTAATGAATGAAGAAGAACATTCTGTTTAAAACTCGTACGATAACGTAATCGCCCCAGTATATAAAGGAGCTTTGGATTGAGGCCTGCGATACCAACTTCATAAGCAGCTGCTTCACCTGCCTCACGAACACGACCATCGATCTCTTTTTCAGCTTCTTTTACAGACTCTTCGATACGCGTTGGATGAATACGACCATCATCGATCAACTTTTCAAGTGTGATCTTCGCTACTTCACGACGAATAGGATCAAAGCTTGAAAGGATCACAGAATCAGGCGTGTCATCAACAACGATCACTACACCCGTATAACGCTCAAGTGCACGAATGTTACGCCCTTCTTTTCCAATGATCTTTCCCTTTACCTCATCAGATGGAATAGCGAGTGTTGATGTCGTCACCTCTGCTGCATGTGAGCGAGAATATTTTTGAATAACTTGTGTCATGATATTTCGTGCCTCTTTTTCAAGATCTTCACTATTTCTCTTGAGAAGTTTCTCATGTTGTTTCGCGAGATCATCTTTTGATTCTTCCTCTACAAGTTGCAAAAGTGCTTTTTTTGCTTGATCCTGTGTAAGATTTGAGATCTTTTCTATACGCACCATTTCTTCTGTGCGTAGATCCTCAACCTCTTTTCGTGCGCCTTGGATCTCTTTTGCTTTTTTCTCAAGTGCACCACGTCCACGATCGATCTCTTCCATACGTTTATCAACGATCTCTTCACGATGTGCTAATCTATTTTCTCCTTCTTCGACTTTTTTTTCACGACTTCGCTCTTCCTCTTTTGCTTTTTCAAGAATATCAACCGATTTTTTCTTTGCTTCAAGCGTCATTTCTTGCGACTTGACTTTCGCCTCATCGATCATTTTATTTGTTTTTCCTTCGGCTGTTTTTACCTGATTTTTTGCAATTGTTTGACGTATATAATAGCCAAAACCGACACCCACAACAATTGCGATGATGCCAACAATAAGAGTTGATATTTCCATATTATTTGTACGTTCCTACCCCGAATCGCGTGATGTTATCAATACCATACAGAAAACAATCGCTCTTTATTGGCGATGTTTCTGTTGTTCTCTGAAAGAAAAAGAATGATAAATAGTACTTTGCATAGAAAAAATGGCTTATTTCTGTCAATCTTCGATAACTGTTCATTCATACTACATTTAAGCAGAGCGATTGATCGGTCTAAAAACGTTTTATCTCAATAAATTATTCACGCATTAATCCTACTATGCGAGAAAGCTTTTGTCAAAGCGCTGTTCGGGTGGTACAATAAATTGTATAAATACTAAATGCGGTACACACATGTACCGTTTTATCCTACTATGCTACGACCAGTTGTTCTCATCGTTCTCGATGGATGGGGATTAAGTGATGCAAAATCAAATATCCTCAATACTACAAAACTTCCTACAATTACAAAACTTGATCATTATTATCCAATGATCGCTTTACAAGCATCTGGTATCTCTGTCGGATTGCCATGGGGCGAAACTGGCAATAGCGAAGTTGGTCACATGACAATGGGTGCTGGCCGTATCATCTATCAAGATCTCCCCCGCATCACACTAGCCATTCAAGATGAAAGTTTTTTTGAAAATAAGATGTTCAAAAAGGCGATCAATCGTATACAAGAATCTGGTGGCGCACTTCACATCATGGGTCTTCTGAGCTCTGGCGCAGTACATGCGCACCGCGAGCACCTCTATGCGCTCCTTGACCTCGCTGTACGCAACAATGTTAGTAAGGTCTACATTCATGTCATTACTGATGGCCGTGACTCATCACCAACATCAGGCGTGCGTTCTATCGAGAAACTCCAAGATAAGATCAAAGAGATAGGTGTCGGAAAAATTGCATCGATCATTGGACGTAACTGGACTATGGATCGCAACAATAATTGGGAGCGTGTGCAAAAAGGCTATGATCTCCTTGTCAAAGGAACTGGTGAACAGATCACCGACCCAATTTCATTCCTTAAAGATTCTTATAAAAAGAATGTCACAGATGAGTTTATCGAACCAGCAGTGATTACCGAAGATGGTAAACCACTAGCGACTATCAAGAATGGTGATGCATTGATCTTCTATAACTATCGTAGCGATCGTGCACGACAGATCACGAAGGCATTTGTTCTTCCTGGCTTTGAAAAATTTGATCGCGGTGAAGACCTTGATATTGAATACGTTGCAATGACAGAATATGAGAAAGATCTTCCTGTTGACATTGCATTCCCGCCAGAAGATGTCCATCATACACTCGGTGAAGAGCTTAGTATCAATGGCAAACGACAATTCCGTCTTGCAGAAACTGAAAAATATGCCCACGTAACATATTTCTTCAATGGTGGCGCAGAAGACCCATGGCTAAATGAAGAACGTGCGCTCGTACCATCACCAGCTGTCGATAGATTTGATCAAGCTCCAGAGATGAATGCTGCTGGCATCACACAAAAACTCGTTGAAGCGGTACGATCCAATCTCTATGATTTTATCCTAGTCAATTATGCCAATGCAGACATGGTTGCACATACGGGCAATGAAGATGCCTCACGAATCGCATGTATCACGATCGATCAAAATCTCGCTGTCGTTATCCCGACCGTCCTCAAAGCTGGCGGTTGTCTCTTGATCACAGCTGATCATGGCAATGTCGAAGTGTTGAAAAATCCACAAACAGGTGAAGTTGATACAAAACACAATGCAAGCCCAGTGCCTCTTTGGTATATCACACCAAATAATCACCGTGAAAAAACACCCACAGAGATACAGAAAGGGAAAACAAAAGTACACGGACTTCTCAGCGATATTGCCCCAACGATCCTTGAGATCATGACCATCCCAAAACCAGAAGAAATGCACGGTGAGAGTCTCCTCTCTTCAATGCATTAGAGATATTATAACCGCCAAAGTCATTCTGTACACTTTGATCGACAACACAAAAAACCACCAAGAGGTGGTTTTTTCATTTTCAACATTTATACCAATATCAACGTCTACAATTGTTATTTTATCACTTTATCAACAATTCCATATTTTTCTGCTTCTTCGGCAGTAAGAAAGCGATCGCGATCCGTATCCTTCTCGATCTTTGCAAGTTTCTGTCCTGTATGTTTTGCGAGCATCTTATTGAGTCGCGATTTGATATTGAGAATATGTTGTGCGTGAATATCGATATCACTTGCCTGCCCGTGTGTACCACCAAGAACTTGATGGATCATCACCTCACCATTTGGCAAGATCATCCGCTTTCCCTTCGCCCCAGCCGCTAGGAGTAGGGATGCAGCTGACGCAGCTTGCCCAACACAGATCGTTTGCACATCTGGACGAATATATTGCATCGTATCATAGATCGCAAGCGCCGATGACACAACGCCGCCAGGTGAATTAATATAGATCTTTACATCTTCCTTTATATTTTGTGATTCAAGAAAAAGAAGTTGTGCGATCACAGCATTCGCCATCATATCTTCAATTGGCGTGCCGATGAAAATGATCCGATCTTTCAGAAGACGTGAATAAATATCATACGCACGTTCTCCCAATTGCGTTTTCTCGATCACTGTCGGGATCAAAACATGATTGTTTGATGGTGTAATCATAAAGCGCTTATTTCGTTAATTTTGCCAACTGTTCAAAGACAGCTTCATTCTTTAGCTGTGCACTCACATGACGATAGAGTTGTTCTGTATCAATATCTTTCTTCATCTCTCCCTGATTCTTGTAGTATTGCAATGTTTTATTCATTTCTTCCTCGATCTTTTCACTATCATCTTTGATCGCAAGATCTTCTGCAAGTTTTTCAAGGATCAGAGCACTCTTCACACGTTTCTGGGCTTGCACGGACCACTCCTCCAGTAGTTCTTCTCGTGATTTACCGATTTGTCCGAGATATGCGTCCATATCTGTCCCATTCATTTTGAGTTGCTGTGAAAATTCTGTGAACATTTTTTCTTTTTCCGCTGCAACGACTGGTGCTGGCATTGTGACATCAATATCATCCACAAGAGCATCAAGTTGTGCTGTGCGCAGATCTTCTTTTGCATGCGATTTCTTTTCCTGCGTCATACCCTCACGGATATTCGTCTTCAATTCTTCAAGAGAATTAAATTGCCCAAGTGTCTTTGCAAATGCATCGTCAAGTTTTGGTATTTTTCGTTCTTCTACTTTTTTCAATGTCACAACAAATGTTGCTGGCTTTCCTGCAAGATGTTTTGCATGATAGTCTTTTGGAAAATCAAGTTCAAAAGTTTTTTCTTCATCCACTTTCATGCCAACGACTTTCTCTTCAAAACCAGGTATAAAAACACCCTTTCCCAAAAGTAATGCGTGATCTCTGCTTGTACCATTCTCGATCACAACATTATCTTGCATAACCGTGAAGTCCACAGTTGCTTGATCACCATTTTGCGCTGCACGATCGACAGGAATACTTTCTGCTCGACTTTCTACGAGTTTCTTCAGTTCTTTCTCAATATCTTCATCAGAGATTTTTACTTCTTTTTCTGCGTGTTCTGCATTTGCTTTCTTCACAGCATCTCGCCATTTCTTTGGCATTTCGATCTCTGGCTTCATCGCGATCTCGATCGTACATTCTATATCATTACCAGCAGCTAACTTTTTGATATGAACATGTGGCTGTACAATTGGCACGATCTTTTCTTCTTTTGCCGCCGCTTCAAATTCTTTGCCGATCATGACATTCGCTGTTTCCGTGAGGATCGCTTGATGATCTACTTTACTTTCTGCAACATCCTTTGGTACTTTTCCATCGCGAAAACCTTTAACGCTTACATTCTTTGCAGCATCCGTGGTCATTTTATTGTACGTTTCTTCTGCGTCACTCCATGGCACGCTTATGGTCAGTGTCATTTCTGCGTCGCCCTTCTTCTCAATCTGATAACTCATAGGTCTATATAATAATCAATTATTTCTTCTGACTCTTTTCCTGACTCTTCACATACGCTTTCATACTGCGCACAATTGCCTTCTGTGCTGCTCCCTTACCACGAAAACCTTTGATATCCACTTCTTTTTCATCAATTTTTTTGTATGTCTCAAAGAAGTGTCGCATCTCTTTGAGTGTGTGGGGATTGATGTCTTTGAGGTCTTTCACATCGTCCCATCGTGGATCTTCCAATGGTACAGCAATTACCTTGTCATCACTGTCACCATCATCGATCATTGTCATGATTCCCACTGGTCGTGCTTCCACAAGAATCCCAGGAGAAAGAGGGTAGGTTGTCAAAAGTACAACGTCCAACGCATCATCATCATCCCAGAGTGTCTGTGGCACAAAGCCATAATCAAATGGATAATCCTGTGATGTGCGCATTGCACGATCAAGCTTAATAATTCCTGTTTTTTTGTCGATCTCATATTTATTCTTTGAAAATCGTGAGATCTCCACGATCACATTGATCTCCTCTGGTGTATTTTCTCCAGCCGGAATGTCGTGTAATAAGTTCATACTATTTAGATTTTAGATAATTAGAATAGAGAATATAGAAAAGGTATTACTGTTTCTTTTCCTCTGAAGCATCTTCTTTCTCATCTGCAGTGTCTTTCACTTCTTCCTCTGACACATCAGATGTATCTGATGCTATTTTTTCTCCTTTTTCTTCTCCTTCTTTGGTGACAACCTCTTCTTCTACACTGTCATCAGGAGTTTCTTCCTCGTTTTCCTCTGACACGTCGCTCGCGAGCGACTGTGTTTCTGGTGCTGTTTCAGAGATCACATCAATATTGTAATTCGTAAGTTTCACAGCAAGGCGCACATTTTGCCCACGCTTTCCAATTGCAAGTGATAGCTGATCATCTGGCACGATCGCCTTAGCAACCTTCTTCTCATCGTCAGCCTCAACTGCGATCACTTTTGCAGGAGAGAGAGCTGCAGAGATGAATTCTTCAATATCATCACTCCATTCAATAATATCAACCTTTTCACCACCCATTTCATCGATCACCGCTTGTACACGCGTTCCTTTCTGTCCCACACATGAACCAATTGGATCAATGCCTTCTTCCTCTGTATAAACAGCGATCTTTGAACGAGAACCTGCTTCACGTGCAATTGATTTGATCTCTACAGTACCCGCAAAGATCTCCGGCACCTCGAGTTCAAAAAGTTTGCGTACCATTTCTGGATGTATTCGCGAAAGCGTAACACCAGGACCTTTTGGATCTGATTCTACTTTTGCCACATACAGTTTGAGCCGTTGTCCAACATGATAATGTTCATCACGGATCTGTTCTCCTGGAAAGAGTGCACCAACAGATTTACCCATATCAACAAAGACTGTTCGCCCTTCGATGCGTTGGATCGTTCCGCTGATGACTTCACCTTCTTTATTCTTGAATTCATCAAACATCACGTCACGCTCTGCTTCGCGGATGCGTTGAATGATCACTTGCTTTGCCGTTTGTGCTGCAACGCGACCAAAGTCAGTTTTGGACTCCAACTCTTCCTCGATCACATCATCTACTTTTGCATCTTTCTTGATCTTTTTCGCCTCTTCAATTGTCAGATCACGCTCACTATTGTAACGTGTTAGGCGTTCTTCATCTTCTGGTGCACCAGTACTCGCATAAACCATTTTTGGATGCTTTTTTCCTTCTTTTCCCTCTTCGTCCTCTTCCTCTTCTCCTTCCACTGGAAATTCTCGTGTCGTATCATCAACAACATCTTTCACAAGGAAAAATTTCATATCCCCAGAAACAGGGTCAAATTCTGCACGAATATTCTGTCCTTTTTTCCCATACTCTTTCTTGTACGCTGCAGCCAATGCTGCAGCAACAGTATCGACAACACGATCTTTATCAATACCTTTCTCTTCCGCAATTTGCGCCATTACTGTCGCGAAATCGCCAAAAGGATTTTTTGCTCCTGCTTTTGTCATAAGACTAGTTCTTAATAATTTACTTATTTATAGGGCTTTACCCTGTATTCAACGTGGCACAAGGGTTTTAACCCTGCATTCTCTGTGATGTCAAGGGGTTTTAACCCTGTATTCTCTATGATGTCAAGGAGTTTTAACCCTGTATTCTCTATGATGTCAAGGGGTTTTAACCCTGCACCCTCTGTGATGTCAAGGGGTTTTAACCCTGCACCCTCTGTGATGTCAAGGGGTTTTAACCCTGCACCCTTTAGCGGTGCGGGGTAAAAAAAATCCGCACGGCATATACCAGCGAATCAGCCCCTTCCTTCAATATGACCACTATAGCATTATCTACAAAATAGGTCAATATCAGACCTGTAGTCTCAATTTTCCAGTCTTTTTTCAGGCATTGACAAAAAGTCTTTTTTATGCTAGTATTCAATGTTACCTTCTTCCCTCGTGGTAGGACAGTAACAGAAGTTTTTTAATTACTTTTTCACACGAAAGAGTACCCTTAACAAGACTTCTTCGGAAGTCCTTTTACAATATAGGTGAACAAAATGACTACAGCAAAGAAACAAAGCTTATTGAGTCGTTTAAGCGAATCAGCAGGATCACTCTTTAATATGTATTCACATTACGACACTATTAGTGATCTAGCTGGTGGCAGTGGAGTTGCGACTGCAACAAAGACTGTCACGCAAAAAGGTATTGGAGCACTGAAAGCATTTATGAGCAATAAAGAAGACGTTGCTTTCATTGTGATTCTCAATCGCCTAACTGACAACGATCGTAAACTGGTGTATAAGATCGAGGAAGAGCTATTTTTCACGAATTACACCGGGCCTGGAAGTTCACGTACAAAAATTTTTGGTAGACAACAACAAACAACCTTTCGGACGTATGTTTGCAATCAAAAATTCTCTCCTGAAACAAAGGAGAAAGCGGGACAACGGATCACAACATCAGAAAAAAATGGCAAGAAGATCGTTGAGCGCAAAGATATTATGCGCAGAAACAGTCCTTCCATTGATGAACAAGTTGGATGCCTGCATAGCCTCCTGGAAATCTACAGACCTCGAAAGAACGATATCGATGCCGTTGTTTCCTATATGCGGCAAAATCGTATTCCTGGAACAGATCTCTACAAGCGCCACACAGACTATCAGCAACAATCAACACTGGTTCCAAAGACATCTCAAAAAGGCGTTTACATCACCTTTTTCATTTTGATTGCGCTAATCATCTATGCAGCGCTCTAACGGAGAGAGAAAAATGAATAACCTGTTAAACTCACTGATCTTTGGCAACGCAAATACGCGTCAAGCCATACAATTCGTAGCATACAACTACATGATCACAGCATTTCTCATAGTCTTTCAGTGGCTTGCCATTGAGGGCATTTGGAATGGGAGTTACTTCTGGGCAGTTAGCCTTTTCCTAGTTTTACTTGTGCTGTCATATAACGTGCTCAATGTTATAGGAGCATTGATAGCAGCAAGTGCACGAGGGATATTGACAGGCGATGGAAATACCTTTGAGCCAGGTCAAGCTCTTAGCACGGTGATGCGATTCTTCAATACGATGCTATTTGTATCATTGGGACTAAACCTTATCACTGTTGCAGTACGTTTTGCTACAGATGATATAATGGTACTCTTTGCGATTCTGGCAATTGGCTTCTTTGCGATCATTGGCCTGTCCTATGGATACTTGCAGAAAGCTGGTATCAAAGGCAGTTTCATTGCGATCCTTCTCATTGGTATTATTGCCGTTGCTGGATTGCAAACATTCTGGCCATCGATATCCTATCAAGTATTTGAGGAATACATTTCCCTTCAAAATGATACTGACGGAACAGCTGCGCGCATATCAAAGAAAGATTCTGATATTCTTGATAAACGCAGTGACGATGCTCTGTCAACAATCGAAATGATTGTTGATCGTACAGGACTAACTTCGAGTGAAGTCATTGAGAAAGCTGCAACGTATGGCCTTTCGGATAAAGCTATTGCTACGTACAAGGAGCATATGGGCAATCCTCGAAGTCATAAGTCTGCACAAAAAATGAGCACAAAGATTGCAAATGCCTCTAGTGAGCAAAAATTCTTTTGGGGGTTTCTCCTCATAGGAATTATTGTCTTGATCAGTCTCTTCTCAAGAAGAGGTCGGTCATCACTTCTCGTAATCGTAATCTCTGCTGTTATCATTATTGGAGGATGGTACGTGATTACAAATTGGGATGAATTTGACTTTGGTAATGGTGTCGTATTTGATCAACAAGTACGCCCACAGAAAGGTGGCACACCCATCTCATTCACAGGAAAATCCGGAGTCAGTTATCGCTTGTTTATCGATGGCATTAGAAAGCAATACTCAAGTAATGATGCAAGTGGCACTGGTTATGCCACAATCCTCAGTGATGGACGACGACTAAAGTTCAATAACACAAAGTGGTATGACTCTACACCCTTAAGTCCGTCTAATCCATGGGGAGCAGCTATTATTTGGAAGGGGCCAGAAAAATATTATCTTGATACCAACCAAAGTCTCTCTTTTGCGGGGAAGACGGGTATCCGCATTGATTCAAATGTTCCACAAAATGATTCACAATACTACACAAAAAGTCGTGGCACGTATCGTGTAATTATTAAGAAAATGTAACCACAGAGCAAACACACAAGGATGTGATTTGCTCTTTTTTTATACAAAAAAGTTGCGACTCTCCTCGCAACCTTTCTATTAAATGATATGTTGGTAAATATTAGTCTATTTTACGCTGGGGTAATGAGCTTTGTGATCGCCGTCACGATGATCAATGCTGTGATCGCGACACCGAGACCAATGATCGCATACGTTACGATCTTCTTTGCTGTTTCTGTGCGACTCTCTTCACCGGCAGCAGTGATATACATGATCCCGCCAACAACAAGCATGATCACCGCAAGGATTCCTACAAAACTCAAAAGGAGATCAAGAATATTAAGCGCAATCGCCGAGAGGCGCAGACCACCTGGATCTGGCACAGTATCAGTAGTACCGAGAGCTTCATAGATCTCTTTGAGAAATGACGGCGCAGCAATTGCCAAAGCAAATCCGATCACCGCAGCAAGAATTGCACCCTTTGCAAGCGTCATGCGCTTCTCATCACCCGCCGATGTGATATAGAGGATGCCACCGATCACAAGAAAGACAACCGCAAGAATTGCCACGATTCCCTGCACAGTTGTGAGGACAGAACCGAGGACTCCCTCGACTGTATCAAAATTCAGTGGATTTGTGAACTCTGTAGGTGTCAGAGGGTCAGTCGGCGTATCTGCTGAGACCTGAGACACAATAAATCCAGATATAAAGATAAAAGATACGATGATAAGTATTTTTTTCATTTTTTTTGATCTATTATTTATTATGCTGGACCTGCACCAAATATGACACTGATCATTTTGACAATGACCCATGAAAGAATTGCGATCACAAGACCGACAATCGCCCATGTGAGTATTTTCTGTGCAGTTTTGGATCGCTCTTCATCACCCGCAGATGTGATATACATGATCCCCGCGATGATGATCATCACGATTGCCAGTGCTGCCACGAAACCCAAAAGCCAGTTAGCGATATTGAGCATAAGAGCACCAATTTCCATATTACTCAAACCAGTCTGTGTTGTCGTTGGCACACAGACACCAGTCGAACCTTCTTCATCCGTACCAGTTGGGCAGTCAATGGCATTTGCTTGTAGAGCAAATCCAGAGCCGGCAAGTAAGAAGACGATCATCTTCAATTTTATCTCTCTCATTTTTGTCATTTCTTTTCGTACATAATAAATAAAAACTAACTTGTCACGCCAAGCATCTGCCCTACAGCATAAACGATCAGATAAGATACCAATGCGATCACCAATCCGATAATTGCATACAACAACCATTTCTTTGCATTATCAATACGAGTCTCATCACCCGTTGATGTGATATACATGATCCCCGCAATCGCGATCACCAAGACGGAGAGAGCTGCCAAAAAAGCAAGGAGCGTTTCTGCAACGTTGTAAATTGTATTACTTACGTCGGCATCGCTCAAATGGAAACGTGTGTCATCGCTCTTTGGTACACAAATTCCTGCTTTCGGCACCGTATGATCTGGACAGGTTACTGCTGCATTACTCATTCCAGGAAGTGTGAACATTACAAACGTAATAATACTCATAACGATAAAATAAGAACTTCTTTGTTATTTCATGTTTTTATCTTAATCCAAACGATAAGAAATAAAAAGTAACCAACTATTATCCAGCGCCGAGCATTTCACTCACAGCATAAACGATCACAAAAGCAAGTAGTGCAACCACTAAGCCAATGATCGCATAGAGGAGCCACTTCTTTGCATTATCAACACGCTCTTGATCTCCACTCGCTGTGATATACATGATCCCTGAGATCACGATCACGAGGATCGCGAGCGCTGCGAGGAATCCGAGGACATAATTCGTAGCCGTTAACAACGTATCTGAAAGAGCATCAGTGCTACCATCTGGAATAACGGCATCTGCAAACTCTGCTTGGTTCCGCACATCTGCATTGCTATACCCATCAGCCTGCGAAATTTGTGGCACAAGAAACAAAACGACCGCACATAATCCAAAAATAATTTTTTTCATAAGAATTCTTTAATTTATTTATATTACTATTCTAGTATATCATAAAACTGCACATCGTGCAGTTT